>NZ_JBSQBM010000004.1:0-277520 GCF_059417685.1 Paenibacillus sp. LT-B23
CAGTTTAGTGATGGTGGCTACCGCCAAAAGTCTTGGAATCCCTTTAAAGAAGAGAAATACACTTAACATCAAATTTTGGTTATATCGATTTAGAAGAGTTCTACTAGTAAGTCATAAGTCCATCTCCATTTTTCTTCATAATCGGTTCTAAGCGCCGATTTTAATTCCGTGGAACAATTCAAAAAACGGCCGCTGTTCGCATCGTTTGCGACAGGGCCGTTTTTTATTTTTCGTACGCTAGCTTCAAATTGCTCGGCTTTTCATTTTTTGAGAGGCTGTGAAGTAGTATGACCCCTGCAAAGAACAGATTGGGTAGCAATTCGAAGCTACTTGAAGAAAACAAAACCACTCAAAACTATTAACATCTGGAAACTGATGCGAACAGCGGAACTTTTTTATGATTGTTCCACAAAAGAAATGGGACTTTGGGCGAAACAGCAACTGCAGGCCTTCATTAAGGAGAATAATTTGGTTACGGCGCAAGATGCGCAAAATGCGCTGAAGAACCTGTTTGCCGAGACGATCCAGGAGATGCTGGAGGCGGAAATGGAAACGCATCTGGGCTATGAGAAGCACGATGTGAAGGCCAAGGAGACGCCAAACAGCCGGAATGGCAAAAGCAAGAAAACTGTGGTCAGCGAGTACGGCGAACAAGAGATCTCCGTGCCACGCGACCGCCTCGGCGAGTTTGAGCCACTCGTGGTGAAGAAGCTCATTGTTCAGCGAAGCGACTCAGAAGCCCATTCGGTATCAGGTGAGGATAGGTTCACAGCAACTATCGACTCTCTGAGCCCTCATGATCTGATACGTACTTGCTCTTCTTCCACATCGTTCATCCGCATTCCCTGACAACGATCACTTAATAACGGCTTGCATGCACTATTTTTGCCAAACACTCATAGGGTCCCATGGCTTGATCTGATTGCCATATTTTCCGGTCAAAAAAGCTTTCATGTCTTCCAGCTTAGCAGGCACCTCGTTCCAAATTGGAAGGGGTGGTAACCCTCGTTTGCTTTTCAATAGGATATCCACTGTAACATACAAGCGTTCTGGCTGAATCCAATGAAGAAAGCGGGAAATATCAATTTGCTTGGTCAGGGACAAGGAATCAATTTCGTCATTGTAATGCTTGTTGAACTCGCTGATCAGATTCAGGAGGTAGTCTCTCTGCTCCTTCACGAAGTCCAGGCCGCAGATGGCGCCATGTCCTGGAACAACGATTTCGGGTTTAATTTCATCAATAATGCGATCAAGCACTTTAACCCAATTGAGGGTTCCCTCTTCGCTGTATGCCGTACAACCGTTAAACACGACATCGCCGGCGAACAGCACTTTTTCTTTTGGCATCCACAGCAGCAAGTCACTGTCAGAGTGGGCCGGAGCTACGTTGTAAATCATAACTTCCGTATCTCCAAGACGGATGTTGATATCGTCCTTTATCTCAATATTCGGGAGCACCCATTCTACGCCTTCCAGGTCGAATCCTTCAAATTCCGCTGCAAAAAACCGCTCGCCCGAAGTCGATTCCGGAGAATCCTTTCCTCTTCTAATGACGCTGTCCATCCAGGCGATATTTTCGGTGAGACGCTCTCTGGACGCTTCCTTGTGCATAATAATGCAAGCATCTTCAAACACTTTGTTTCCCCAGGCATGGTCGCTGTTATAGTGCGAGTTCACCACATATGCGGGAGAGCCGCCGTTGCTTACTTCCATAAAAGCCTTCTGCATTTCCCGTGCATGGAACAAATCGAAGAACGTGTCATACACCAGCCCTTCACCCTTGTTGATGAACCCGGCATTGGCCCAACTGATCCCGCGATACGGCGAAATACCGGCAAAGACGCCATCTGCGACTTCAAAAAATTTAACGCGAGGTTTTTGTATAATACGTCCATACTTCATAAAAATTCTCCTTTGTGTATATGTTTTTGGGGTAAGGCATACTGACTATGTCTTTATTATAGAGAATGGAAAACAAAATGCAAGCATGTACTTGCATGCATTTGTTCTATGCTTTATGATAGTAACAGAACAACATCACACTACATGGATGGAGGAGCTGCAACATGAAGCTAGTAACCTTTCAAGCCAAGACATCCCAGGAACCTTTGTTTGGGCTTGTAATTAACGAGAAATTTGTCGTGTCTTTTGCCGCAATCATGAAAAAGCAGGGAACATTCATTGACAGTCTTGAAAGTATAGACAGCTATCTTCATTATTTGCCGACAAGTTATGATGCTGCTAAGGAATTGATGCAATATGCTGTCGAACAGTCGCATCAATTCAATGAAAATGAAATCTGCCCGATTGCAGCGGTAAAACTGCTGCCGCCGGTTCCGAATCCGGCTGCGCTTATCGATTTCGGGCTGACGCCAAGACATCTGAGAAATGCTGGCGTAAATCTGTTGCAAAGAGAATATACAGGGCCGGAAAGAGAAGAGCTTAAACGAAAAATTGCTGAAAAATTCCAGAAAGATCCGAATAAAGTAACTTTCAGTTATTACAAGTGTAACCATAATGCATTAATTGGCGATGGGGATACGATTCATTGGCCTTCGTACTCTTCCTACCTGGATATCGAGCCGGAGCTGGCCTTTGTTACAGGGAAGGGGAACTGCATTGCAGGTTATGTTATTTTTAACGACAGTACTGTCCGCGATGTGCAGTGGCCGGATTTCCAGGCGCTGATCGGACCGACGCGCTGCAAAGATTTTGATCGCAGCAAAGGAATAGGACCATTTCTGGTTACGCCGGATGAAATTGACAACCCGCTGGTACTGGATGTGGATGTACGCATCGGGGAGAGACTGCACTGGAAGGGAAGCACATCCGAGTATTCTGCACACCCTGCAAAAGTGATGGAGGAGGTTCTCAAAGTTTTCACGCCGCTCCCGAGCACGATTATAGGAATGGGGACGATACCGGATTGCTGCGCAATCGAGACCGAACAATGGCTGTTGCCCTCTGACCGAATCCAGATTACATTTGATAAATTAGGCACGCTCACGCAATTGGTGCCTGATCATGTCAAGATTACGGAACCAAGCCGCTGGGAAAAAAGAAGCGATTTGCCTTAAATAAACGTTTATGAAAATGATGAACCCCGACCCTGCTGCATATGCAAAACTTGTAGTAGAATAGGTTTAACATATGCAAAAGGAGAAATACAATGCAAACATCAGACAGAATCATTGAAGCCGCGACACGGCTCATCAAAAAGAAGGGCTATCGGGGAGTAAGCACCAAAGCCATTGCAACGGAAGCTAAAGTCAATGAATCTACGATTTTCCGGCAATTTGGAAGCAAGCAAGGCATATTGGAAGCCATCATTGAAAGACATTCAGATATCCCGCAATTTGAGAAGCTGTTAAAAGAGGGCGCGACCGATAATCCGGAAGTCGATCTGCTGAATGTAAGTCAGCAGTACCGTTTGTTTTTCCATAAAAATGCGGACATCATTTTGATTGGCATCCGCGACAAAGGAATGCTACCCGAATTGGACAGAGTGCTGGCCGATCCGCCGGTGAAGCTGCACTCCTTGCTGGTTGAATATTTTGAACGCCTGCAGATGAAAAAAGTTATAGCCAGACAGGATGAGCGTCTTGCCGCCATGTCTTTTCTCTCGATGTGCTACGGATTTCAGATGAGCGAGCTGATTCACCGGCAATATCAGTCCCAACTCGTCACCGAGGAAGAGTTCTACAAGCATAGTGTCTCATTGTTTGTTAAAGGAATTTTGTCTCAGTCATAAGCTTTGTTGATTTATTTAATGATAAGTTTAAACTTATTAAGTTGGAGGATATTTATGAGTAATAATAAAGAAAACGTAATACTCTATATAAGATTTAAAATTAAAAGTTAAAAAAAGGAAGAATTCAAAGAACTATTATCTGCTAATATGAGAGTGATGGAACATGAACCAGCTTTTGTAAGTGCCGTTCTTTCAGATGATATTGATAATTCAAATGAGGTTACTCTTTTTGAAATCTGGAAAGGAACAAAGGAAAGTTGGCTAAAAGAAGAACTTCCTAAACCTTATAGAAAAACATATGAGAATAAACTTGTGGATTTAATCGATGAAAGAATAATTAGTTATCTTACACCAACGAATGAGTGGAGAACTAATTTAACAAACAAATAGATAGATTAATTAATAATTTAAAGAGTGACTTGTCTAAAAAACAGGTTGCTCTTTCTCATTTTAAAGAAAGGACTGAAACAGAGTCTGTATACTATATTTTGTAGTCTCCCATATCCACTCTTTCTATTGCAGCCATTATTGTGATACGTTAGTTAGTTCTTACCATGCTATAATTTTGTGGATGTTATTGAACTAACGGGACACGCTAGTTTAATAAAACAGCGGTAGTCTAATACTATATTTTCTGGTCTAAGGCTGCCGCTGTCTTTTTTGTTGGAGCCAGTCTAATACTTTATTTTCTCAGTCTACAATTTTATTTTCTTTGGATTCATGGTAAAATCAAGCGCTTGGTAGCATACAGGTTTATACCTGCGAGCTGCCAAGGCGCTTGTTTGTGATGTGTGCCTATACGCTAGATATACGTCACATTATTTAAGCTTCAACGCAAGAATCCCCAGATACTCCTTGAGAGCTGTTCCAGTAGTAGCCATGGCTCCGGCAGACGGGGAGAGCTTGGCGGCATACAGTGACAGATTTTCACTTGCCAGATAGTCGGTCGGATAAGGTACAGCCTGCATGCCTGCACGCTGAAATTCCAGCGCCGCACGTGGCATATGGAAGGCGGAAGTTACCAAAATGGGTTTGGTGAACTGATGCTGCTTCAAAATCTGGGATGTATAGACGGCATTTTGCTGCGTGTTCAGGGAACGGTTTTCGATCAAAATATCTTTTGCGGGAATACCGAGTCCCAGAAGTTGTCTTTGGGCAATATTCGCTTCGTTGCCACTGTCGCTAAATACCTGTCCACCGGAAAACAGAATAGGTAAGCCTGTTGCTTCGTGCAACCGTACCGCAGTGAGCAGGCGATTGGCCGCTGAACCCAGCAGATTACCTTGTCCGTTGATATCAGGTGTTCCCTCTGTAGCTCCGCCGCCAAGCACAACGATAACATCGCCTTGCACGGCATGAGGCTGCGGGTACTGTTTTTCCAGACTGCTGATCAGCAAATCCCCGACCCAATTGGTGGAGGAGCCATACAGCAGTAGTGTGACAACGAGTAGAACGAAAGCAGGTTTACGCGCACGCCTCCATAGCCAGATCACAAGTCCAACCATCACGAGGATAAATAAACCGGGAGGCAGCACGAAGCTGTATAAAAATTTGATGATATAAATCAAGTGCAGACATCCTCCTATCCTTCAATCTCTATTTTTCTTTTTGGTTTGGTATATTGTAACATAGGCAAATGACCGGATTCCTCTGTCTGGACTTTCCAATACATATTTTTTGTTTGATAAACTCGTCCTATAGGCGTAAAATATAAAGTCTAGTCATTTTTTTGCATAGAGGAGCGAAAGCAGCATGAAAGAGTTAACGACAGCCAAACGGATCTTGATGATTGCGCTGTTGGTTGTATTGTGGGGCATATCCTGGCCCATTTATAAAGTAGCGTTGCAGTTTACGCCTCCACTTTTGTTTGCAGGGTTGCGCACGTTGCTGGGAGGTCTGCTGTTAGGAGCGATTTTACTGCCGAGATGGAAACGTATCCGTTGGAAAGAGAACTGGCGGGTCTATGCTATTTCGAGTGTTTTTAACGTGGTACTGTTTTATGGTCTGCAAACGGTGGGGCTGATGTACGTACCGTCCGGCCTGTTTTCAGTGCTGGTATATCTCCAGCCTGTACTGGTCGGAATTTTTGCATGGATGTGGCTGGGTGAAGCGATGTCCGGACTTAAGGTGACAGGTTTGGTCATCGGATTTTTGGGTGTCGCGGCTGTAAGTGTCGGAGGATTTTCGGGACATGTGGCTGTGGCAGGTGTTGTTATCGCTATTATTACAGCCGTGAGCTGGGCATTGGGTACCGTCTACGTGAAAAAGGTAAACCAGCGCGTGGACTCCTTGTGGCTGGTCGCATTTCAGTGCACACTGGGAGGCATCGTGTTGACAGGAGCCGGAACAGTGACGGAAAGCTGGTCAGACATCATATGGAATGTTCCTTATGTGTCAGGGCTGGTATTCGGCATTGTGCTGGGAATTTCACTTTCATGGCTGCTGTATTTCACACTGGTCAACTCAGGGGATGCGAGTAAAGTTGCGTCATATACGTTTTTAGTCCCAGTTATTTCGGTGTTTGTCAGCTCTTTGGTGCTGCGCGAAGCAATTACGGCTTTCCTGCTGATCGGTCTGGTATTAATTGGGCTTAGCATTTATTTGGTGAATCGCAGAGCGAGAGTAGTACAGCAAGCTTGAAAATAGGATATGGTATAAGCAAGGACTCTGCGCAGGTAGCAGGGTCTTTTTTTAGAGGATTTTAACACCTGTCCGGCGAATTTTAGGAAGAATGAAACGGGTTCGGCTGAAATGAATTTGATCTTTAAGGAGGGGTTCAAGCATGATCCAGCTTCAAAATGTCAAACGGTATAAGCCTGCCAAGCGGATAATAGCTGCATTTGTTTTATTGGCAAGTGTGGCAATCGGACTGAACGATGAAGAGTTTGCTCAGGCAGCGGGAACTTCTGCATCTGTGAAGCAAGGTCAGGAAACTGCAAGTGTCCGTGTTTATTTTAACGGAAATATAATGTCGTTTCCCAAAGGAGAGCCATTCATTAACAAGGGACAGGTCATGATTCCTATTACAGATGCTGCTCTGCCAGGAATAGCCACGGACTATGACCCCAAAACACAGACGCTTTCACTCACCAATGGTATAGCCAGTCTGGGTTCCGGTCGAATACAGGCTAACTCCAATATAGGTTTTGTACATAACAGGAAGGTTACTTACGACGTTTCAGCCAGTAGCATTCATGGAACGCTTTATGTTCCTCTGGCATTTATCAGTGATGTGGTCGGAGGCAAGCTGGAATGGAAGAAAAACGAACGAATGGCTAGCATAAGCTATCCTCAGTTGGTTGGGGAATCGGAGGAAAGTAAAGGCTATTTGCTGGATGCAAGCAGCGGAGTATTGTACCGTAAAGAGGATGGCGGCCGTATCCGCGCGCTCAGTCCAACAAATATCAAATTGAAAGAAGATTATTTTGGCATGACGAAAATCCTTTCGACCAAGGTTACGGAGGATGCAGATTTGGTTACGGTATGGCAAGCGTATGGGGAGCCCATGATTAATGACGATTTTTATACGCTGTTCGTCCAGAAGGGAAAGGTACTTCGTCAGGCAAAGGCTCATTATTGGAATTTTAATGCCAACAATATCAAGCTTTATAATGGTAAAGCAGTCATGAACGATGGACAGACCGTTCGTCTGATTGACGCTAATGGTTCTGTAAAAGAAACATGGAATATGGGGAAGCTTTCCGGTCGTTTGAAGGACAGCTTTGCGGTGGAAGGCATGGGTGAGGGATTTATTCTTGCCAGATCGAATGATGAGGGCTTTTTAATATTATTTAATCTTAAAACCCACCAGTCATTGTTGGTGTATGAGTTGCTTCAATTAGCTCCTGAGCAACTGAACGGATTCAGGGAAGATGGTATTAAGTTTATCGGTCAGAACAAAAATGACGGTGAACTGCGCTTCGAGCTACATGATAGTGAAGGACAGCCTCAAACGTTCAATTATGCTTTGTAAGTGGGTTTCGGGCGTCTATCAGGCGCCTGATATCACACAATACTTCACAAATATCCGAATTGTTCACCCCCCTGTACACTCCTTTGTTCATGAAGCATGAAAGGCTTCACTTTTCATTTTGAATACGCTTACATAAAATAAAGGCATACGACGGCGGTGCTGCAAACCATGCTGTCGGTAACGTATACAGAGGGGGAGTGACTCACATTGAATCAGCCTGTGCCTAAGAGTTCCGCTATGCTTACGACAGATTCCCGTCTGAACGGGAGGAGGCTGGCAAGCGGCAGGAAAAACGGATTTTTCCGTGAACTGATCCGCAATCGGATATTATTTCTCATGTTGCTGCCGACCTTGATCTTTTTCTTCATTAACTCTTACATTCCTATGGTGGGTATCTATTATGCATTTACCCAGTTTGACTTCAATACCAGCTTGTTCGATGCCAAGTTCGTCGGACTCCAGAATTTTCAGTTTTTATGGCAATCCGGCACGCTGACCAAACTGACATTGAATACGGTCGGATACAACGCAGCTTTTATTTTACTCGGCAACGTGCTGGCGATTGTGTGCTCGATTTTGCTGAATGAGCTACGTGGCCGTTATTTTAAAAAGATAGCTCAATCTGTGATGTTCCTGCCCTATTTTGTTTCTTTCGTTATTCTAAGCGTCATCGTGTACAACATATTTAATTATGACAACGGTTTTCTAAACACGCTGCTGCTGCAATTTGGCGGTGAACGCGTGGATGTATACAACAAGCCGTGGGTATGGATTTTCCTGATTATCCTGTTCTACCTGTGGAAAAATCTCGGCTACAGTATGGTGATTTATCTGGCGGCCATTACAGGCATTAGCGACGAGTATTATGAGGCGGCGAAAATGGACGGGGCCAACATTTTTCAGCGGATCTGGTACATTACCGTGCCTATGCTCAAATCGACGTTTGTCGTGCTGCTGCTGTTCGCGCTCGGCAGTATTATGAAGGGACAGTTCGACCTGTTCTATCAATTAATCGGCAATAATGGGGTGCTATACAATACAACGGATATTTTGGACACTTACGTGTACCGTTCGCTGAAAGTAACCTTTGATGTGGGCATGGCTTCGGCAGCAGGCGTATACCAGTCCTTGTTCGGATTCGTGCTGATCATGACCGTGAACTACATCATTCGCAAGTTGAACGACGAATATGCCTTGTTCTAGAAAGGAGGACCCAAACGGATGGCGATCAAAGAGGATGTATACACCCGAATTTTTCAGATTATTTCTTATGCGGTAATCATTATTGCTTCTATTGCTTGTTTACTGCCATTTCTACTTATTATTTCGGCATCATTGACCAGTAATGAGTCGATTATCAGAGATGGATATCATTTTATTCCACAGGAATTTTCGCTGGAAGGATACCGGACGGTGTTCACCTTTCCTGAAGAGGTGCTGAGGGCATACGGGGTGACCATTTTTACAACCGTAGTAGGTACGACGTTGGGCCTGTTCCTGATGACGATGGCGGGATATGTGCTGGCGCGTAAAGATTTTAAATACCGGAACGCATTTTCGTTCTATATTTACTTTACAACGTTGTTTGGGGGCGGCTTGGTACCCTGGTACATTATGTTGACGAAGTATTTAGGGCTGCTGGATACGTATACGGTGCTTATTTTTCCGGGGCTTATGACTCCGTTTCTGATCATTTTGATGAAGAATTTCATTCGTTCGTCTATGCCGGAAGAGCTGTTTGAGTCTGCTAAAATTGACGGTGCGGGTGATTTTAAAATCTACTATCGGATTGTGCTGCCTTTGTCTACACCGGGAATTGCCACCGTGGGGTTATTTCTGGCTCTGGCGTATTGGAATGACTGGTTCTCTTCTTCACTCTTTATTAATGATCCGCATAAATACCAACTGCAATATTATTTGTATAATGTAATCAACTCGATGCAGTTTATCGCCCAAATGGGAGCAGGTACCGGCGTTTCACTCTCCAACGATATGCCGACCGAATCGACCAAAATGGCAATGGCGATCGTTGTCACCGGGCCGATTTTACTGCTGTATCCTTTCATTCAGCGTTATTTTGTCAAGGGCTTGACCATTGGTGCTGTAAAAGGCTAAAGTGGACACTCATTGGTTTAAAGATGGCATGACGTGCTGACGTTGTGCCATTCTGACAACATATATTGTAAGCGTTTTATTAAAACCAGCAACCACTTCAAAAGGAGGATTCACATGACATTTACAAAGAAAAGAAAGCAACGCATGTCCATCCTGATTGCAGTTTTGGTTATCATGGCGCTATTAGCCGGATGTGGAGGCGGTAGCGGAAACAGCGCACAAAAGGCAAGCGGAGAGGACGATAAAACCCAAAAGGTACAACTGCAATTTTATATGCTGGGTGATGCTCCTAAGGATTTGCCAGCTATTGAGACTGAAATCAATAAATTGGCGGAAAAAGATTTGAATGCCACTGTCAAATTTAACTATACGACGTGGACGGACTGGGATCAAAAGTATAAGCTGCTGTTGTCTTCTGGCCAGCCGATTGACCTGATCTTTACCGCAGACTGGACGCAGTATCAGGCGTATGCCAAGAAAGGCGCATTCCTGCCGCTTGACGATCTGCTGCCGAAGGCGGCACCTGCCTTGCAAAAATTTGTGCCTCAGGAGATGTGGGATGGCGTTAAAATCGGAGGCAAAATCTACACCGTGCCTGGCACGTACAAGGAATACGTTACAAATGGATTTGTATGGCGCGAGGATTTGCGTGAGAAATACAACTTGCCTAAGCCTACTGATATGAAGAGCTACGAGGCTTATTTGGATGGCATTCGTCAGCATGAGACTAGCATGAAACCCATCTCCCTGAACAGTGATATCAAAGGGAACCTGCATGACCGTTATTCCGAATTGGTGACGAAGAGTGTGGGTGCTCTGCCTTACGGCATTGGTATTAAATATGAAAAACCGACAGAGGTTTATAAATATTGGGGTTCAGATGAGCAAAAAGAAGAGCTGAGTACCTACAAACGCTGGGCCGACAAAGGATTTATCCCTAAAAACGTATTGAACGTAAAGGATACGCTTCAGGATCAGGTGACTTCCGGTAAAGCAGCGAGTATTTTCGGTGACAATCCGACCCGTTTTAATGACATGGTGATTAAGCTCAAAGCGTCTCACCCGGACTGGAAGCTGGATTACTATCCGTTCCCGCTGACGACGGGGTATGCAACTCCAGTGCATCCGATTCATAACGGCTTTGCGATTCCAAAAAGCAGTCCTAACCCTGCGCGCGCATTAGCTTTCTATGAAAAGCTTGTCACGGACAAACGCTATAACCTGCTCACGCAATACGGTATTGAGGGCAAAAACTATGAAGTCAAAGACGGTTACTATCAAATGATCGGTAGCGGCAGTTCCAACGGATTCTCACGGGAAGGCATGAATAGCTGGGCATGGCGTAACCCGGAATACATGCTGTTTGATTCAGGCTTTGACCGTGTGAAGAAGATTTTTGCCGAGCTGGATAAAATCCAAAAGCCTGACCTGTTTACCGGCTTTGCCGAGGATTACACGACCTATCAGGCTGAAAAAGCCGCTCTGGAGCAAGTAGAAAAGCAATATCTCTATCCGCTCCAAGCTGGACTGATCGACAACGTAGATCAAGGTCTGGAGACCTTCTTGCAGAAGGCGAACCAGGCTGGCCTGGAGAAAATTCAGACGGAATATACCAAGCAATGGGAAGCCTACGTCAAGGAGAAGGGTATTAAGTAATTGGGCAAGGCAAAGAGACTTTAACAGTTGGATAAAAAGAAAAAGCAAGTCTCCAGGAAGTTGGAGGCTTGCTTTTTTAATGTCGGTCTAGTGTGACATCATGGAATGCTCCTACATCATACAGCTAAATCATTAAGAAGTATTGTATAGGCTAGGTTCCACTTCTTTAATGTCTATTACAAGGAGTGATAGGTTACGGTAAAATGAGCGGAGACAACAGCGATGGGAGCAACGTTCCGTTCGCGGAGCGGCCGCATACAGCAGCCAGAACTTTTTACGGAAGCATTTTTCAGTCTACCTTATTGCGCATTTGCTTTAGAACGGCGAAAATCTGTCGGTGTCACGCCCAAGCTACGTTTGAACATGCGGTGAAAATAAGAGCTGCTCGCAAATCCGGTTTGTTCTGCCACGTCAGCTACCGACCAGTCGGTTTGCTCCAGCAGCTCGCAGGCTTTGCGAATGCGCAACTGTTGAATGACATCTACGATGGTAGACATAGTTTGTTGCTTGTATAGTCTGCTGACATAGATCGGCGACATATCCAGCTCTTCAGCGATCTGGTTGAGGCAAAAATCCGGATCAGCATAGGCTTGCTCTATTCGCTCATTAATTTGCCGTACCAGCCGCTCTTGTTTCGTGTTTCGTTTTTCCAATAGGCTGGAGCGTACATGATCAAAGACCAATTGATATTGTTCGATAAGCTCCTGGGCCGTCTCAAGCTGATCCGCGGATGGCAATTCAGGTACAGATTCGGGAGCAAATCCATTACGTTCACTCATATGCTGAATGGCATGATTCACACTCATCATCAGCCGAGATATGGCTACCTGCACGATGGAAAACGAATATTTTTCCATATGCATCAGCAAGTCCTTGAACATGCCATGAGCGTCCTCCGTATGACCAGATAACAGCGTGTCTAGCAATTTTTTCTCCTTATCCGACGGATATACGTAAGCATTTTGAGCAGTTGCGTCAATGGTGTTCTGCGCATCAATAATACAGCCGTGCCCTTGAAAAAATCGGTGCATGGACGATTCCTGTACCTGACGATACAACAGATGTAGTCGTTCCGGCTGGCTTGCAATGGCACTATAGGTCAGAGATATACTCAGCTTCAAGTATTCAAGGCAAGCTTCGCGTATTTGGCGCAATAAGGTTTCCAGCAGCACGGTATCTGTATGCTCCGCAGGATCAAGAATGTTGAGCAACAATAGGACGCTGTCTTCGTTGATATCCACGGCTTCCACCTGGTACGTCTGCCCGCATATTTCAGAAGCGATATTCATCATGGCAAACTTATAGGGCAACAGGTCAGGACCGCGTTCGCTTTGCCAACGGGTAAATTCATCTATTCGCAGCAGCACCAGTCGATAGTCTTTGTCGAACTGGAATGTAATTCCAAGCTCACGTAACCGCTCCGGTTCCTCTCCAGCAGGAAGAAAATGGACCCCCCGAATAATATTCCGTAAAATGTTTTGCCGGATCGTATACATGCTGTTTCGTTTCTCTGATTCGAGTGAATTCATATGGACAACAATCTGCCCGATGGGGGTATACAGCATTCTGGACAGTAGCCAGGAAGCCACAAACCCTGCCAATGCAATGACAACGGCAATCAGCAGCATCGCATTGCGGATAACACTCGCCATTTTGATAACGCTTTCATACGGAGTGACACTAATATACTGCCAACCCAGTCCGTCCTGGGAGGTATAAGAAATGAGTGATCTTTTACCGTGAAAATCTTCTACAAAATATCCTGTTTCCTGTTTTTTGACTCGGGTGTGCAGCCATAGCTGTTCTTTTTCGTTCAATGCTTCGTCTGCCAGTGTCGCGCCGGATAAAAGTCTGCCTTGATCATCCAAAATATAAGCCGTTCCGCCTGATGTCGGATTCATCGCCATTTCCTTGTTCATCCAGGTCGCAGATACATTGACGATCACAGCCGAATTCATCGCTTCGTTTGAGTTGATAGCGTCATAGCATAAATACGTATAGGCTGTAATGTCTGTGCTGGCTTGATCTGCTCCGGCCACCGAATCGGACGCAGACAGCAACGGATAGGTGCGTGGGATGGGTGTAAATGGCTTATAATCCTGATAATGATCCAGCACGCGTATAATATCCGTATCAACCAGTTCTTTTTTGCTGAATAACCCGTTTTGCCCCCGCGAGGATGCAATGTAGAAGGTGTCGCTTTTCGGATTATATACATAGATGGATTCAATGTACGGCATAGAATTGAGATAATTGTTCAGCTCAGACATGGCAGCGGTTTCATCATATACATTGGGTTTGGGATAATACAACAACTTGGACAGGGTACTGCTGCGGTACATTTGAAAGGCCAACGATTGGGCGATGGATGTCATGTTAATGACCTCTCTGCTTCTCAGTGCCAGGCTACTGTGATTGGCTTCGAATGCCTGCTCCTTCTCCACCCGAATATAATAAAAATAATACACCGTGGTAGATACCAGCAACGTCAGCGTAATACATAACGTGATACTGATCAGCAATTTGCTGTGAAGCTTGTGATGCTTTTTGAAATTGCTCATGTGCGCAGGTCTCCTGTCTATGTGCATATAGCCAAAATAAACCCTATTTATGTATTCATTATACGTGCCTTCCTGTGAACGGGACAGTGAACAAACCAATTTTTTATGAAAATAATGATTTTTTCGTAAAAAGGCTGGGAACGAAACGCGCATAATCGCTCGCGTCGGTTCCCAGCCTGGGGATTACATAAAGCCTGTCACGAATTGGACAGCACATGGGTAGGAAAGCGCCCATTTGTGCCTGACAGGACTCAAGCTGTGAGAAGATATCTACAATCAGTCAGGGAATTGCACATTACCTTTGACAATATAGGCTCCGCCAGAGCCATTTTCTGCTAGAGCCGGGAGGGTATCGTTCAGCACCACACCGCGAATGTCTGTAATCCGGATTTTAAGAGGCTGGTTCCCTAAGTTCGTACCGAGAAAGTGGTTGTAGTCCTGTTTTTCGAGATTGAGCCATTGTCCATTTTGTTGGACTTCCAGCTTCAAAACCGGATATTTATGATTGCGTACCTGAATAGCTGCCCACCACCGGCTACTGCCTTCTTTAATGCGGTAGGAGACGTTGCCAGTAACTGGAGCTTTGACGACTTTCCATGAGATATTGATTTTTCCATCAATTTGATTGCCAATTTGGTTAAAAGCATTCGGGGACAGGTCAAGCGCACCGCTTGGGCCTTCAGGATAAATATCGGTTACATAGACTGTTGTTTTCCCTTTGGGGCCTTGTACTTCCAGATATGCTCCTGCCAATGCGGCTTTGATTCCGTTATAATTCAATTGTGTGCGGTTAAGAGCCGTAATTTTGGCATCGGAAGGGATGGGATCAAGTAGTAATGCTCCTCCTGAGTAGCCAGATCCGGTATAGGTGGCGTAACCCGTGTATGTATCATTCCAAGCAGCTGAAGCGGGGAGAGCGAACAAAACAAGACTTAGCAATGATGCCAGACCAACCGTTTTGAACTTGCGAATCGCAGAACTCTTTTGCATAATTATTTCCTCCTTGTTCATTTAATAGATTCATATAGTAAATATAAACACTATATTACATAATATTTCAAATAGCACAATAGGCTTTTGAGGCAAAAAGAAAATTTTGCAAATGTTTGTCAACATGCTTCTAGGCCTTATTGCGTGTTTTTATGGGAATGATTGAACTGTGCTTTTTTTCGCAGACGTTTGCTCGGTCAGATGGTAGGATCAGGAAGATGGAGCTTAATATCAGAGAGCAGGGATAACTGGAGAACGTAAAGCACAAAGGAGGGGTTTACGCATGGGAACGAACGTCTTTTATGTACCGCCAGTAAACTTGATGGGGATTGGATGTCTTGGGGATCTGGGACCGATGCTGCAAGAAAAAGGATTTATGAAAGCGCTTATCGTGACAGATAAATGGCTGCGTCGAAATGGGATTACCGATCGGGTTATTGCTGTTTTGGAGCAACATGAAGTTCCATATATCGTGTATGACGGAGTACAGCCTAACCCTACCTGTGACAATGTTCACGAAGGAGTCAAGGTATTTCAGAATAACGAATGTGATGTTCTCGTCTCGGTAGGCGGTGGGTCGCCTCAGGATGCTGCCAAAGCTATTGGCATCATTGTCACCAACGGAGGACATATTTCAGAATATGAAGGCGTTCACAAATCCAAACGGCCGTCCGTTCCAATTGTGGCGGTGAATACAACGGCGGGAACTTCCAGTGAGGTCACCATTAACTATGTCATTACAGATGAGAAGCGTAAGGTTAAAATGGTCATGGTTGATAAAAACAGTCTGGCTTCCATCTCCGTAAATGACCCCGAATTAATGGTGGGCAAGCCGGCTGAATTAACTGCTGCGACAGGTATGGATGCGCTTACTCATGCGATTGAGGCACTGGTTACTCCGGGTGCTTATCCGGTCACAGATGCTACTGCCTTGGCCGCTGTCGAGCTGATATTCCGTTATTTGCCAGAAGCTGTGGAGAACGGTCAAAATATTGAGGCTCGGGAAAAGCTTGTGTATGCTGTTTTTCTGGGAGGGCTGGCTTTCAACAATGCGGGGTTGGGATATGTGCATGCGATGGCTCATCAGCTTGGAGGTGTGTATGACCTTCCGCATGGGGTATGTAATGCAATGCTATTGCCCTATGTGCAGGAGGCCAATGCACAGCATGTTCCCCGTAAATTCAGACCTATCGCTCAAGCGATCGGATTCTCGGTCAGAGGGCGAACCGACGAGGAGTGCGCTGAATTTGTCGTGGATGCCATCCGCGGACTGGCACAGGAGGTAGGGATCCCGAAACGCTTGTCTGAGCTGGGGGTAACGGACCCGGATCTTAATCTGTTAGCCGACAATGCGATGAAAGATGCGTGTGCGCCTGGTAATCCGTTTCAGCCGACCAAAGAGGAAGTTATCGCGCTGTTCCAAAAAATACTGTAAGGCGAATTTTTGACCGGGACTTTTGAACGATATCCTTTAAATAGAATAAGCGAACTATTGTTCTCCTTTTGTTTGTCGTATACAATCGAATCATGCTGATTCAAATAGAGTGATGTCGAACTCTGTTGTATGCTGCAACGAAAGGATGTTATGCACCATGATGGGAAGAGCCCATTTGATTATTGGAACCGGGGTCTCCCTGTCGGTATTAGCCTTGAACGGATACGAAGTGACTCCGGCTGCCGTGGCTGCCGCTGTAGTCGGTTCACTGCTGCCGGATATTGACGAGCCTAACTCCATGCTCGTGAGTCGTGCGTTGCCTACCAAAATGCTCAGACTCGTACAGCTCCTGATGATTGGGGCTGCGGGCTGGGTATTTTTTACCCGTCTGGCTCCGCCGCCGTGGAATCTTGTTCTGGCTTTGCTGATGATCAGCGCTTCCTTTATGCCTTCACGGTCGATGCGAAAGGCCATTATCTTTTTAATTGGAATTGGTTTGGCCTGGTATGGAGAAGCCTACGCGCCGTGGAATTACATAGCCGGGTGTCTGCTGATTATCTGTACACTTGTCCCGCACCGGGGATTGACGCATACGGTGTATGGAACAGTCGCATGGACTGCGTTGCTGTACGGTACAACCCGTCTGCATGGTGACAGCATATGGCTGGCTGGCGGCTTGGCGTATCTGCTGCATTTATTGGCAGATTCCTTGACGAATAACGGAATTAAACCTTTGCCACCGTTCAAATGGAAGCTGCGATTTAAGCTGATGAGTACCGGAACGCGCAAAGGGACGCAGGTGGAGAACATCTGCATTGCCTTGACGGCTATACTTGTTATTATCGCCTTGCTTCGTTATAAGCATTTGATATGAAGTGCTCCAATCGGTAACTCTATTCAACTAAAAAACAGTCAAAGCACGTTATCCGTGTTTTGACTGTTTTTAATAGATTCTAGTTCTCTGGAAAAAGCTTAAGCTCGTTCAATAATCGTATTCAGTGTCGTGCGATCCAGGTTTTGCACCAGCTTGACGATCAGCTCTTTGGCTGCATCATAATCGTCGGTGTGAATAATGGACGAGGAAGTGTGGATGTATCGTCCGCAAATGCCAATAACGGTGGACGGCACTCCAATTCCGCTCAAATGGATCTGACCTGCATCGGTTCCACCTGTGGAGATGAAGTATTGATACTTGATCTTGTGCGTCTCAGCCATATCCTGCACGTATTCCACTATTCCGCGATGGGTAATCATACCCGGATCAAATACCCGTAGCAGCGCGCCTTTACCCAAATGCCCGTACGCGTTCGGATCACCACCCATATCGTTGGCTGCACTGCAATCCAGTGCGAAGAAAACGTCTGGCTGAATCAGGCTAGCAGCCGTGCGTGCGCCGCGCAGTCCCACTTCCTCCTGAACGGTAGCCCCCGCATACAGCGTATTAGGCAGTTTGTCCTTTTCCTTATGTAACGCTTCAAGCAGTTCAATAGCCAAGCCTACACCATAACGGTTATCCCACGCTTTAGCCATAATTTTTTTCGGATTCGCCAGTGGAGTAAAATCACAAATCGGCGCAATGGCTGTTCCCGGCACGATGCCCAGATCCTGTGCTTCCTGACGGCTGTCCACGCCGATATCCAGATACATATGCTTGATGTCCATAGGCTTGCTGCGTTGCGATTCATCCAGTAAATGGGGGGAGACAGAGCCAACGACACCGATAACTGGTCCATTCGGAGTCAGCACCTGAAGACGCTGTGACATGATGGCCTGACTCCACCAGCCTCCAACTGGCTGAAAACGAATCATGCCATTTTCCGAAATGCCATTGACGATAAATCCGACTTCATCCAGATGCCCTGCCACCATGACACGCGGTCCGTTCTCTTCACCGCGCAGCACGCCGAAAAGGCTGCCCAAACGATCCTGTACGATTTCGTCCGTATAACCGGATATCCGCTCTTTAACCCATGCCCGCAGCTCTCGCTCATGCCCGGGAATGGAAGGAAACTCCGTTAAAGTTTTAAACAGTTCTAATGTTTTTGATTCCATGATGTTATACCTCACTCCTTATTAATTAACCAGTGGTCGTCATCCATCCAGTATGAATGGATTTGTACGGAATGTCCACGATATCATTTTCCTGACATAACAATTCCCCATAAAGCTAATAATGATAAGGACACAATGAATCCGAACCGCCAAGTGCGGAAATTACGAACAAGGGGTGGTGAATGATGCCAGCTAAATCCGGGCAAAG
Source organism: Paenibacillus sp. LT-B23 (assembly GCF_059417685.1). Classification (NCBI taxonomy): domain Bacteria; kingdom Bacillati; phylum Bacillota; class Bacilli; order Caryophanales; family Paenibacillaceae; genus Paenibacillus; species Paenibacillus sp. LT-B23. Next base: position 18,742 of record NZ_JBSQBM010000004.1, read on the forward strand.
CGGTTTTCGTACCAATACGCCGCCGCTGTCCATAAATGAGAAGGACTATCAAAGTATTTCCAAAAAGCACGAGCCCTCCAGAAAAGTTTTTGCCAACTGTGTGCGGGCTTTTCTGGTTGGAGGCGGCATCTGTGTGATTGGTCAGGCGATTCAGGAAGCCTTCATGGCAGGGATGCACATTTCGGCCAAGGAGGCGGCACCGCCGACCTCATCCATGATGATCCTGTTGGCGGTTATATTGACCTGCTTCGGGGTTTACGACAAGTTTGCCCAATGGGCGGGTGCGGGAACCGCTGTACCGATTACAGGCTTTGCCAACTCGATGTGTTCGGCTGCACTGGAGCATCGTTCTGAGGGGCTGGTGCTCGGAGTAGGCGCGAATATGTTCAAGCTGGCAGGGTCGGTTATCGTATTCGGGGTTGTTGCCGCATTCGTTGTAGGTGTCATCTACGCCATTCTTGGAGTGGGAGGCAACCATTTATGAGAAGACAGGGAGGACAAACCTGGAAGTTCGAATCCAGACCGCGCATCGTGGGAAGTGCAACCGTTGTTGGCCCGGATGAAGGAGAGGGACCGTTGTCCACGGATTTTGACTACATTTATGACAATCTCGAAATTAACGAAAAAACGTGGGAAAAAGCGGAACGCAGATTGTTTGAGCACTCCACTGAGCTGGCGTTAATTAATGCCAATTTGAACAAAGAGGAAGTGCAGTTTTTTATCAGTGGTGATCTGATGAACCAGATTATCAGTAGCTCCTTTTCGGCACGCAAGCTCGCGATTCCTTATTTGGGTGTTTTCGGAGCCTGCTCTACGTCGATGGAAAGTTTGGCCTTAGCCGCGCTTATTGTGGATTCAGAGGCAGGCGACTATGTGATGGCCGGTACGACCAGCCATAACTGTACTGTGGAAAAGCAGTTCCGTTATCCTACGGAATACGGAGCCCAGAAGCCGCCAACGGCCCAGTATACGGTCACAGGCTCAGGCACCGTAGTAGTGGGACATGCCAAGACAGGTACGGTGGTGGATTGTGCTACCATTGGACGTGTTACGGATATGGGCATTAAAGATCCGTTTAACATGGGCGGAGCAATGGCTCCGGCGGCAGCAGATACCCTGTTGTCACATTTTCGAGATACAGGCCGGGATCCTGGTTATTATGATCTCATTGTAACGGGAGATTTGGCATCTGTGGGCTTACCGATTACGAAGGAACTGCTAAAAAAACAAAATATTGATATGAATCAGACGGAATTCAACGATTGCGGTTTACTTATTTATGATCTGAACAAACAAAAGCAAGTTATTGCAGGCGGCAGTGGTGCCGGATGCTCGGCTGTCGTAACTTACGGACATCTGCTAAAGCGGATTGAAAAGGGAGAACTCCAGAAAGTGCTGGTCGTGGCGACCGGGGCCTTGCTGTCTCCTTTGTCGACACAACAAGGGGAAAGTATTCCTTGTATTGCGCATGCAGTAGCTTTGGAAGCGGGAGGCTAACCAAATGATATATCTATGGGCTTTTTTAGTCGGCGGTGCTATTTGCGTTGTGGGTCAATTGATGATGGATGTTATTAAAATGACCCCGGCACATACGATGAGCACGTTGGTGGTGGCAGGTGCGATTGCGGATGCTGTGGGCATATATGATCCACTAATTAAATTTGCAGGCGCGGGTGCGACTATTCCAATTACAAGTTTTGGTAATTCACTGGTACACGGCGCATTGACCGAGCTGGAAAAGGATGGATGGCTTGGTGTTATTACAGGGATCTTTAGTGTGACAAGTGCAGGTATTTCCTCGGCGATTATTTTCTCTTTTTTGGCGGCCTTGGTCGTGCGTCCTAAAGGATAACCACATAAAAGCAACGCATTATAGATTAAAACAAACAATGGAACAAGCATAAAAATCAGCCCTTCGGATTGTATGCCCGGAGGTCTTTTTATGTGCCTGCCTACAAAATGTTGCCAAACTGTAGTACTGGCTCGAACATCTGGACAAGGACTCAAGTGTACTCTATGTCCTCCTTCATGTACAATAATAGGAAACATGTTGCTATCTAGGAGGTTTATTAGGCTATGCCCGTGCGTCAAGAATCTGTGCAGATTGTATCTGCAATCCGATCTAATCTGGAAACATGCATATTAGGTAAATCCTTTGAAATAAAATTACTGTTAACAGCTATGCTGGCGGGTGGGCACATTCTGATCGAAGACGTTCCGGGTACGGGAAAAACGCAAATGATCAAGGCTCTTGCCAAATCCATGCGCGGTGATTACCGCCGTGTTCAATGTAATCCTGATATTCTCCCCAGTGATATTACAGGGGTTTCCATATTTCATCCACGGGATGAGCGGTTTTATTTCCGTCCGGGTCCCGTGATGACCAATATTTTACTGGCAGACGAAATTAACCGGGCCACGACGAAAACCCAATCGGCTTTGCTGGAAGTGATGGAGGAGCGCAGTGTAACTGTGGATGGAGAAACACATATGCTGCCTCATCCTTTTATGCTGTGTGCTACGCAAAATCCGATTGATTTTGAAGGGACTTATATGCTGCCGGAAGCGCAGCTTGATCGTTTTATGCTCAAAATCAGTCTCGGCTATCCTGATATGGAGACTGAGCGGAACATGCTGCTTCGTCATCAGGAGGGTCAGCCGGCAGACCGTCTGGAGGCGGTAGCCCATATGGAACAGATTGCCGCGATCCAGCAGGAAATCAGAGAAATGTACATGGACGAAGCAGTTACGTCCTATTTACTTGATATTGTCCGTGCGACAAGAGAGCACCCATCGGTACTGCTGGGAGCCAGTCCGCGGGCGGCGCTTGCTTTTGTGATGGCGGCCAAGGCGTACGCTTTTCTGGAAAATCGGGATTACGTTCTCCCTGATGATGTGAAAATATTGGCACCCTATGTGCTGGCGCATCGTTTGCTGTTACGTCCCGAGGCGCGTCTCGACAGCTCCAACGCCCAGTCTGTACTTCAGGCTGTCCTTCGGCAGGTGAACGTACCCGTACGAATGGAGCGACCGTAGGGAATGAAGATGGTCAAAAGGAAGCGCAGGCTCCTCCGGCTGTCGGGCCGAATCTGGCTTCTGATGGTCATATGGGTGTTATGTCTGCTATATCTGTTGTTTCAGGGTGGCAAGACGTCAGTCATGCTATTGTCCATGGTTACGCTACTGGGTATATATTTATGGATCGTTGGGCTGAGCGGAGTACGCCGTGTTCAGGGTTCAAGACAGCTTTCACAAGGCTCGGAGTTCGGGGAGCTGCTGCATGCGGGAGATCAGGTACATGTAAAGCTGAGCTTGAGCCTTCCCGGCTTTCTGCCGTTGCCGTATATCATTGTTCGCGAGGTGCTCAAGCGTCATACAGGTGAATCCTGGTCGTTTGAGGACAGTGTTATCCCTAGCATGAAAGGGAGCGGACAGCTTGCTTTTCAGACTCCTGCGTTGGAGCGGGGAAGCTATTATTTTGCCGAAACTGAATGCGTGAGTGAGGATATCTTCGGTCTGTTGGAGCATAAAGGCAAGTTAAACGCACCCGGTGAATTTCGGGTACTGCCCCGCACAGTATTCATTCCGTATTGGCAGTTGAATGATCGTCGCTCGCGGATGTCTGGACCACAAACTGTCCAGACTCGAACACGGCGCGAAACGACGCAAATTAATGGAGTGCGGGACTATGTATATGGGGACCGTTTTTCACGTATCCATTGGAATGCAACCGCACGTACAGGCAGTTGGAAATCTAAGGAATTTGAGCATGAGACGGTTCCCAAAACGATGCTTGTACTGGATACACACAAAAAACATTATGTAAATGCCGATCAGTTTGAGCTGGCCGTATCCTCCATTGCTTCATTGCTGGAATATGGCGGGCGGGAGCGAATGGGAGTAGGTCTTTGTACGGCCGGGGAAACTGGTACTGTTTTTCAGCCCAGTGAGCAGATGATAGAACGGCAACGGATGATGCATCATTTGGTGGACATACACACTACTTCCCAAGGCAGTCTTATGGCTGCTGTAGAAAGCGGTGTGCGGCAATTTCCACAAGGCTGCCATTTTGTGCTGATCAGTCCGTTGAAGGATCATCAGGCGTTGGAGCTTCTTCGCTGGGCCGATACCCGGGGCATGACCCCTTGCCACATCTATATCGGAGAAGGTTCAAGCGAGGGACAGGCTGAAGAATGGATGAGCATGCTTCGTACAAGAGGCATTCAGGGTTATCATGTTCCGGGTCTTGAAGAGCTCCCAACAGTAATGGGGGGAGGGACGCTATGAAAAACTGGCTGCAATCGCTGAAGGGCTCTTGGGCTGCTGCCTTTACATTTTTATGGATTATTATTATTGCCATGCAATGGGTATCCTTTGCTTCAGACCTATGGCTGAAAGAGACAAGAACGCTGGTATTGGCGACGGTTACGATGCTGGCTTTGGTGAAAATTTTGCTGCCGCTTCGACCTTGGATTGAATTTATCCTCAAGGCTGCGACGTTATTTTTTATTTTGTACCGGACGCTCGTGTCTTACTCGATCATTATTCCTTTCGGGGGTTTTACAAACCGTCTGGATCAATTTATATCGAATATGTCTCCGTATATCTGGTTTTCACTGATTGCTTGGCTAGTCATTGAGATGTTGCCGCTCATCGTTACGACGAAGCAGCGCATTCTGGTGTTTGTAGGCATTAATATTGCTGCGCTGGCAGTGCTTGATTCGTTCACGCCAACTGTGCTGTGGCAAGAAGTCGCATGGATGGTCTTTGCGGGTATGGGGTGGCTGGTGACTCAGCATTTGCAGTATTTTCGGCAGCATTACCCTCAAGGCTGGAAGCACATTCGCCGTTACCCATACAAAATTGCAGCCAATATTGCGGTGATTTTTGCTTTGATTATTATGGCTGGCGTGAATATGCCGGAGATACAGCCGACCTTAACTGACCCTTATACGGCATGGACCCAGCGAAATAGCTCATCCACTGTTGGTATTAACAATGGTACCGGGGCTATGAATCAGCGGATGAGTACGGCATCAGGCTATAGCCGGCAGGACAATCGGCTGGGCGGGGGATTCAATTTTGACTATTCTCCGGTAATGACGATCACAACCAATCAGCGAAGCTACTGGCGGGGCGAGACGAAGCGAACGTATTCCGGCACAGGTTGGAGAGATGCAGGCAACGACGACCAGACGCTGAACGATGTGTCGATGACGGCAGAGCTGGAAAATACACAAGAAACACGGCATTCGACTGAGCAGGTCGTTCAGACCGTAACGATGCAAAACGATCAGAGCTATCCGGTTTTGTTCGGCGCCTATTCGGTACATCGTGTTCAATCGGTGGACAGAGACTCGCGGACAGACGGGCTGAGTTGGAAACCGGAACAGGCAGAACTGCTTTGGAACCCACCCTCCAGAAGAACGGCTTATCCAAAAACGTATACTCTGGTGTCACATGTGCCTGTGATCCCGGAAAAAGAGCTTCGCACAAAAACGTTTACTGAGCTGTATGGAAAGAACAAGCAGGAAGCCTATTTGCAAATCCCGAATGAGCTGCCTCAGCGAGTGCGTGATTTGGCTCAAAATGTAACGTCGTCGGCGAAGACGCCTTATGAAAAGGTCGGACTGCTCCAGCAATATTTACAGCGAAATTATGCATATACGAACAATCCGGATCTTTCCCGCAAAAAAAGCAAGGATTTTGTGGATGCCTTTCTGTTTGAGATTCGGGAAGGCTATTGCGATTATTATTCCACTTCGCTGGTTATGATGGCTCGTTCCGTTGGAGTTCCGGCTCGGTGGGTCAAAGGTTATGCTCCCGGTCAGCAGACATTTTCGGATGATGCAACGACAGGCGATGATAATGAAAATATGTCTTCCTACTCTATTACCAATGCGGATGCGCATTCCTGGGCAGAGGTATATCTGGGTGAATACGGCTGGGTTCCTGTAGAAGCCACACCGGGTTTTGATATGCCCCTGCTTACGGAGCAGGAGGATTCGAAGACACCTGATGCTCCGAAGGTGAAAGATCAGTCTGAACCGGAACAGTCTGCGCAGACACCACAGGCCAATCTGGAGGAAGGCACGAAGATTCATCCGGTAATCATAGCAGCGGCAGTGGCTGTTATTGTACTGTGGAGCGCTTATATCGTATGGCGTAATCGGGCAGATATTCATTTTTATTTGCTGCGGCTGCGTAAAGGAAAGCCGTTGACCCCTGATGAAAAGGTGATCGTCGAAACTGAGCGCTGGTTACGGTATATGCGGAGTAAGGGGTTTGCCCGCACTAGCCACGAGACGCTGAGGGAATCGGTTGGCAGATGGTCGGTTGAATCACCGGAACGTGCTTCAATTCTGAATCTGTTGCTGGAGCTGTTTGAACAGGCACGCTACAGTCCTTCCTCGGTAATTGCCGAGGATTGGCGCAAGGTCCGCCGACAAGCGGCCCTATTGCATAAGAAAGGTTAGTCCAGACGACAAACTGAACGAAAGGGCTAAACCATTTTTATTCGGCTCGAATACTGCCGATTTATAATCTTCTTCATATGCTTTGTAAAAAGCTGTCCGTTTGTTGCGGATAGCTTTTTACTAACCCATATTAATATGGTATAGTTTGTCGTATGAAACTGAGGTGACCGACGTTGTTTGAAATGCTGATGCCCAAATTACGGGTGAATACCGTCTTTGATATTGATCTTGAAGGCTTGTATGCTCAAGGATATCGTGGCATTATTACGGATTTGGATAATACGCTGGTTGGTGCAAAAGCGCCGAATGCGACTCCCGAGCTGGTGGCCTGGTTTGAGAAGGTCAAACAGGCGGGTTTTAAGCTTGTCATCGTGTCCAACAATAATATGGGACGTGTATCCGTGTTCGCTACGCCTTTGGACATTGAATTTATACATGCTGCACGGAAACCTTCCAACTCGTCTTTTCGCAGAGCCATCCGTATGATGGGACTTACTCCGGAAGAGACTATTATGGTCGGGGACCAAATGTTGACAGATGTATTGGGTGGCAACCGACTGGGATTGCACACGGTGCTCGTGTTGCCGATATCCATCCATGATGAAGGAATCATGACCCGCTTTAATCGGCGGCTGGAGCGAATCGCGCTCACAAGGTTACGTAAGAAAGGCTTATGGCTTGAGGAGGAAAAGAAGAATGACTGAAAGACCTGATGGCGGAACTGCCGTCAAATGTAGTGGCTGCGGTATCACGATGCAGACCACCAGCCCGGAGCTTCCGGGATATATTCTGGAAAAACTGTTTACACGAGAGCCTGTCATTTGCCAGCGCTGTTTCCGGATTAAAAACTATAATGAAACGTCTTCGGTAGCCGTGGATCAGGATGAGTTCCTGAAACTGCTTAGCCAGATTGGGGATAAGGACGCGCTCGTCATCCACATTGTGGATATTTTTGACTTTGAAGGTAGTCTGATTTCCGGCTTACAACGTTTTGTAGGCTCTAATCCGGTTGTACTGGCTGTGAACAAGACGGATTTGTTGCCTAAGGTAACGAACTGGAACAAGGTCCTGAATTGGGTACAAAAACAGGCTAAGGAGCAAGGACTTCGCACGGCGGATATCGTTCTGTGCTCGGCCAAAAAAAATCAGGGCTTTGATCGTCTGCTGGATGTAGTATCCGAACTGCGCGGCAATCGGGATGTGTATGTGGTCGGTGCAACAAATGTTGGTAAATCCACGCTCATTAACCGTTTGATCCGTGATCATAGCGATATGGAACAGGAGTTAACAACATCCCGTTACCCGGGAACGACGCTGGATATGGTGAATATTCCGCTTGACGACGGCAAGCATATTATTGATACACCGGGGATTGTGTATCCTTGGCGTTTCAGTGAAATCGTGTCCCGGCAGGATTTGGGCGCTATTATGCCGGACAAGCCGCTGAAACCAGCTGCTTATCAGCTAGATCCCGGACAAACGCTGTTTTTCGGTGGGATGGCACGGTTCGATTTTGTAGAGGGGCAACACCAATCGTTCACATGCTACATCAATGGCGGCCTTAAAATTCATCGCACCAAGCTGGAGCGGGCGGATCAACTGTTCGAAGATCATGCCGGAGAACTGCTGTCACCGCCGACACGTGATCAGTTGGCAGATATGCCGGAATGGACAAGACATGAGTTCCGCGTTCCCCGTAAATCTCAATCGGATATTTATATCTCCGGTCTGGGATGGATCAGGGTCAATAGTGAGAACGGGGCTTTGGTAGCGGTTCATGCTCCTCGTGGAATCCGTGTCCTTTTACGGCCTTCGTTGATTTAACGGATGTTAAACCATGTGATAGGGCGGCAAGGAACATATTCAGGTTCCTGCCGCCGTTCATGTATTTGTGCAGCCTAATATTTTGCAATATGGGGGAGAACAACGATGAGCAGCGGGGAGTCTGGAGTGACTGAACAAGATCTTGTATTATTGGGCGTATTGGGTGATCCGATCAAGCACTCCAAATCGCCTCTCATGCATAAAGTAGCTTTAAAGGCTGCGGGGATAGAGGGGGATTTCGTTCCTCTTCATGTTAAGCCGGAACAGCTAGAGGACGCCATGAAGGGGATTCGGGCTTTGCATTTCCGCGGAGTCAATGTGACGATTCCCCATAAAGTTGAGGTTATGAAATATTTGGATGAGATTGATGAAGGGGCCAGACTCATCGGTGCTGTTAACACGATTGTGAACGACAACGGACGGCTCAAGGGTTACAATACGGACGGGATCGGCTACGTACGCTCGCTCAAAGAAGAGACTTCGGTTAAGTTGAAAGGCACAAAAATTGCAGTCCTCGGAGCTGGAGGTGCTGCCAGAGGTGTGATTCATGCTTTACTGGAGGAACAGCCCGAATCAGTCATTATTCTGAATCGGACACGCGATAAGGCAGAGCAACTGGCATTGGAGTGGACGACGGAAGCGATCCCTGTGACGGGCTATTCTAACGATGAAGCGGAGCGCGTGCTTGCATCGGTGGATGTGCTGATCAATACGACCTCAGTAGGAATGTCTCCTCTATCCGATGAGCTTCCACTGGAAACGAGTCTGATTCCGCAAGGAATCATTGTGAGTGATTTGATCTACAACCCGCTGGAAACGAGATTTTTACGCGAAAGCCGTGAACAGCGCGGCTGCACAGTGCATGGAGGCTTGGGCATGTTCGTGTATCAGGGAGCGGTGGCTTTTGAGTATTTTATGGGCGTAGCTCCTGCTGTAGATGAAATGAGAGCGGCGGTGCTGAGAAGCCTGTCGTAAGTCGGATTTTACATTAAAATTATGGAATTGCCGCATGGCATATGTGGTTATGAAGGAGTTAATTATACATGTTAACAGGTAAACAAAAAAGGTATTTGCGCTCGATGGCGCATCATCTGGACCCCGTTTTTCAAGTAGGGAAAAACGGTACGAACGAGCATCTTATGCGTCATATTAACGATGCGATTGAAAAGCGCGAGCTGATGAAGGTGCAGATTTTGAACAACTGTCTGGATGACAAGCATGAAATTGCGGAAGAACTGGCTACGGAAACAGGTTCCGAGCTTGTACAGCTCATCGGGAGCACGATTATTTTATACAAAGAATCCCGTGATAACAAGCAAATCGAGTTACCTAGAGGATAAGCACGCGGGGAGAAGACTATGAAAATCGGTATTATGGGCGGTACATTTGACCCGATTCATATTGGACATCTGCTGGCTGGAGAAGCGGCAAGGGATGCCTATGCGCTGGACCATGTATGGTTCATGCCTTCCCATATCCCTCCTCACAAGCATCAGGCGGGGGCGAGTGGCACGGAGCGGCTGGAGATGACGAGTGAAGCGGTGGCGGGCCATCCTGCTTTTGAAGTGTTGGATATTGAAGTGCTTCGCGGTGGGGTATCTTATACTATTGACACGATCAAAGAGCTTCAGGAGCTGCATCCTGCTGTGGATTTTTATTTTATCATCGGCGCGGATATGGTGAATTACTTACCTCATTGGCAGGGGATTGAGGAGCTGGCACAGCGAATTTGTTTTATCGGTGTCCGGCGTCCCGGTTTCCAACTTGCGCTGAATGAACTGCCGCATTATTTGCAGAACAAGGTGCTACTGGCGGATATGCCGGTGGTGGATATTTCTTCGACGGATATTCGGGAACGTGTTGCGGAAGGGCGTACCATTCGTTATCTTGTGCCTGATCGTGTGTATGACTACATTACAAGGGGCGGTTTGTATGAAGTACAGCCGTGAGCAATTGATGGAGGCCGTATCCGGTCAAATGCCTGAAAAACGCTGGAAGCACACCCTGGGGGTCATGCATACCTCGGTGGAGCTTGCCAAGCGGTATGGCGCGGACCCGGATAAGGCCGAATTGGCGGCTATTTTGCATGATGTAGCGAAATATTGGCCCGTTCAGCAGATGGAGGAAGTAATTCGCAATCATCCCGAATGTGACCAGGAGCTTTTACAGCATGACAAGCAACTGTGGCATTCTGAGGTAGGATATTGCGTTGCCTCTAGAGACTACGGGGTGGAAGACCTTGAAATACGGAATGCCATTCGCTGGCACACCTCAGGGCGTGTGGGTATGAGTTTGCTGGACAAAGTCGTGTGTCTAGCTGATTACATCGAGCCGGGACGGGATTTTCCCGGGGTCGAGCATATCCGCAAGCAGGCGAAAAAAAGTTTGGAGCAGGGTCTTGTCGCTGGATTTGATTCCACGATTTCACTGCTGCTGGAGAAGAAGAAGGTTATTTTTCCGCTGACGGTACTGTCGCGAAATGATCTGATTCAACAACTTAAACAGAGAAAATCGGAGGTTCATGAATGACCATAACTAATGAGAAATTAATGCAAATTACGGTTGAGGCCGCTGAAGATAAGAAGGCCATGAATATTGTAGCCCTTGACTTGCGGGGGGTATCCCTTGTCGCGGATTATTTTGTAATTTGCCACGGTAATTCGGATACCCAGGTACAGGCGATTGTGACGGAAATTCGCAAACGCGCTCATGATGAAGGTACGACAATCAAAGGGATCGAAGGAATGGATTCCGGTCGCTGGGTTCTGATGGACTTGGGTGATGTCGTAGTGCATGTCTTCCATCGTGACGAGCGCGAATATTATAACATTGAAAGACTTTGGTCGGATGCTAAGGTCGTGGAGAAGGTATGAATCTGATTGCTGGTACTTATGTCACGATTATGGTAGATCGTGAGGTATCCCCCTTCGGCTACTTTCTCACAGTCGGCGATCAGGATGTACTGCTGCATTATACAGAATTGACACGTGAGATCGAGGTTGGAGAACGGCTGGAAGTATTTATTTTTCACGATACAGAGGACCGTTTGGCCGCTACTATGAAAAAACCGTTCCTGTCGTTGGGCGAACTGGCAAAGCTACAGGTGGCGGATGTGCATCCGCGTCTGGGTTGTTTTCTGGAAATGGGATTGGGTCGTCAATTGCTGCTGCCGATTCGTGAGTTGCCTGAGAACCGGGATTTGCATCCTCAGGTGGGCGACTACGTGTATGCTATCATGGAGCATGATAAGCAGGGCAGACTGCGGGCGAAGCTGGCGGGTGAGCAGGAGCTGGCTCCGTTGTCCTTCCATGCACCTGATTCATGGCTAAATACATGGGTGCAGGCGACAGTGTACAAGCCGCTTCAGATGGGTACGTTCGTCCTGGTGGACGGAGGCGTGCTTGGTTTTGGCGCGATTGGCATGATCCACTCCTCGGAACGCAACCGGATGCTTCGTTTGGGTGAAGAGGTGAAGGTACGGGTCACACTGGTTCGTGAAGACGGTCGGGTGAATCTGGCGATGTCGCCACGCAAGGAAGTGGGCCGTGATGAGGATGCAGATCGTCTCATTGCCTTTCTGAAAGAGCGTCCGGGTGGCGGTATGCCTTATTCCGACGCAACGCCACCGGATATTATTAAGCAACGGTTCGGTATCAGTAAATCCGCCTTCAAGCGTGCGATGGGCAAGCTGATGAAGGAAGGACTGGTTACACAAAAGGAAAACTGGACCTACCTGGTGGAGAAAATGCCTGAACCGAAGGACGGGAATGGGGAATAAAAAATGGCTTCTTACCGGAAGTTTGCCTATGTGTATGATGAGCTGATGCAGGACATGCCGTACCCGGACTGGCTGCGTTTTGCTCGGCAGGCCTGGGATCAGCATGGTATGCCGCATACGGTGGCAGAGCTGGGCTGTGGGACGGGCTCCATTACGATTCCACTGGTCAACTCGGGCTTCGAGGTGGCTGGCATCGACTTGTCTTCAGACATGCTGGCAGTAGCCCGTCGCAAAATGGAAACGACTACGCAAGGACAGCGTTTGTTCCGTGAGGGTAGCATTCGCTGGATAGAGCAGGATATGCGGGAATGGAATTTACCGGAGCCTGTGGATTCTGTCATTTCTTTTTGCGATTGTCTGAATTATTTGCTGGAGGAAGAGGACATTGCTGCTACTTTTCGCAGAACGTATGCCGGTCTTAAGCCTGGCGGAACCTTTCTGTTCGATGTACATCATCCCCAGACGTTTGTGCGTTATGATGAAGAGCAGCCCTTTGTACTGGATGAGCGCTCCATTTCATATATCTGGACTTGTGCGTTGGATGCTCCACGCTGTGAAATTGAGCATCATCTCAGCATTTTTGCGAGAGCAGAAAATGAAGGGCGCGATGTATACCAGCGGTTCGAGGAAATTCATGTGCAACGTGCCTATGACCCGGACTGGATGAAAACGGAATTGTCCAAAGCCGGTTTTCGCGATGTGAAAGTATATGCGGACTTTGAATGGGTAGAAGCAGTAGATGACGCGGCCAGATTATTTTATGTTGCTGTAAAATAGTGTAGCTTCATCAAGTGAATATGGGAAAAAGAAAGACGCTTTTCATGATGACATGAAGGGCGTCTTTCTGCATAAGAGCTTCGAAATTATATGTTTACTTTATAGTTCAGTTGAAGTTCATCACCCGGTACACCACGAATGCCCCAATTCTGTTTCGGTGTCTCAAATATAGTAATTTCAAGATCTTGAGGGGCAATGCCTAAATCGTCAATTCTTTGGAAGAGCAGCTGGATGAGGTGCTTTTTAGCCTCTGTTGTTCTGCCTTCAAACACACTAATTTCAATAATGGTGTAAGCCTCCGAGCGATCGTGGGCAAATATGAAGTCTTCCTGATTCATAGGGAAAAAACGATGAAACCTTTTGTCGGGGGGATATTGGAAGGCATCCACCACAGCGGAATGAATCACATCTGAAAGTTGCTCCTTGATCGGATTCAGGGCTTCTTTTATTCCGTAAATTTTAATTTGTGCCATATCTCAGCTCACCTTTCTCATCTCAACTCATCTCAATCTGACTCGGAGTTATTATAAAACATTTGCCTCCGTGTGTCATGGAGAAAACGAATGAAGTTGGTGTTTAGCACCAAATGTAGTCCCTATTTGACTTTTTTCGCGGTTTTCAATATAATAGTGCCATTATTAACGGTTAAACAATCGCTGATGAGGAATAGTAGTTTTGTCTGGACATGTAGAGAGCCGGCGGATGGTGCAAGCCGGTTGACAGTGCAAAGTGAACTCGCCTCGGAGATATGCGCCCAACGCAGGAATGCCCTATACAGGTGCTTGAACCCTGTTATTAACCCGCATCGGATCACCTCCGTTATCAGGTGCAAAGGGAGTAGAAGGCGAAGAACGCTTTCTGCTAACTAGGGTGGTACCACGGGAATATAACCTCTCGTCCCTAGCGCTGACACGCTACGGGATGCAGAGGTTTTTTTGTTGCATACCGTTTGAGGAGGAAATGACAATGACAGACACACAGCCGAAGCACGGCTATCAACCGCAAAGTATTGAACCAAAATGGCAGAAATATTGGGATGAGAACAAAACGTTCCGTACCGGGGAAGAGCCGGGCAAACCGAAGTTTTATGCTTTGGATATGTTCCCGTACCCGTCTGGAGCTGGTCTGCATGTAGGCCACCCGGAAGGATATACGGCAACGGATATTGTTTCACGGTATAAAAGAATGCGCGGCTACAACGTACTGCATCCGATGGGTTGGGACGCCTTCGGTCTGCCTGCCGAGCAGCATGCGCTGGATACAGGAGAGCATCCACGTGAAATTACGGTGAAAAATGTAAATAACTTCCGCCGTCAAATCAAATCGCTTGGCTTTTCATACGACTGGGATCGTGAAATTAGCACAACAGACCCGGATTATTACAAATGGACACAGTGGATTTTCATCCAGCTGTATAAGCGCGGTCTTGCTTATGTAGCTGAAGTGCCTGTGAACTGGTGTCCTGCATTGGGAACGGTGTTGGCGAATGAAGAAGTAATTGACGGCAAGAGTGAGCGTGGCGGTCATCCGGTTATCCGCAAACCTATGCGTCAATGGATGCTGAAAATAACGGAATATGCTGATCGTCTGCTGGATGATTTGGAGGAGCTGGATTGGTCCGAAAGCATTAAGGATATGCAGCGGAACTGGATCGGCAAGTCTACCGGGGCAGAGGTTCATTTTCCAATTGAAGGCCATGACAAGCAACTGACGGTATTTACAACCCGCCCGGATACGCTGTTCGGCGCAAGCTACTGTGTGCTGGCTCCTGAGCAGGAATTGGTGGATGTTATCACTACACCTGAGCAAAAGGATGCGGTCAATCAATACCGTGAACAAGCTGCCCGTAAAAGCGATCTGGAGCGCACGGATTTGGCAAAGGATAAAACGGGTGTCTTCACAGGCGCTTATGCAGTGAATCCAGTGAACGGTGAAAAGCTGCCGATCTGGATCGCCGACTATGTGCTGGCTGGCTACGGAACAGGCGCGATCATGGCTGTACCAGGTCACGACACACGTGACTGGGAATTTGCGAAGCAATTCGGGCTGAATATCATTGAGGTTGTCCAAGGTGGGGACGTGGCTAAAGAGCCATACACCGAGGATGGTCCGCACGTCAATTCAGGTCCGCTGAATGGACTTACGAATGAGGAAGCAATTCCGAAGATGATTGAATGGCTGGAAGCCGAGGGGAAAGGACAAGGCAAAGTAACGTACCGTTTGCGCGATTGGCTTTTCAGCCGTCAACGCTATTGGGGCGAGCCGATTCCAGTGATTCATCTGGAAGATGGAACGATCAAAACAGTTCCTGAGGATCAACTGCCACTCGTGTTGCCGGAAATGGATAACATCAAGCCTTCAGGCACGGGGGAGTCTCCGTTGGCGAATGCGACGGACTGGGTAGAAACTATTGATCCCGAGACGGGCTTGAAAGCACGCCGTGAGACGAACACCATGCCGCAATGGGCAGGAAGCTGCTGGTATTACCTGCGCTATATTGATCCGCACAATGATAAAGAGCCTGTATCCAAGGAGAAGCAGCGCGAATGGCTGCCTGTGGATCTGTACATCGGCGGTGCGGAACATGCGGTTCTTCACTTGCTGTATGCCCGTTTCTGGCACAAGGTGCTGTATGATATCGGTGTTGTGGAAACGAAAGAGCCTTTCTACAAGCTGGTCAATCAGGGTATGATTCTGGGCAACAATAATGAAAAAATGAGTAAATCACGCGGTAATGTCATCAACCCTGACGATATTGTGAATACGTTTGGCGCCGATACGCTGCGCATTTATGAGATGTTTATGGGGCCGCTGGAAGCGACCAAGCCATGGAGCGAAAACGGGGTTGAGGGAGCGCATCGTTTTCTGTCCCGCGTATGGCGCCTGTTCGTTTCCGAGGATGGTAGCCTGAACGATAAAATTACAAATGAAGGCGGCAGTGATGAGTTCAATCGGACTTGGCATAAAACGCTGAAAAAAGTAACCGAGGATCTGGACGCGCTGCGTTTCAATACGGCGATCAGCCAATTAATGATTTTTACCAATGATGCATATAAAGCAGACCGTCTGCCGCGTGCAGCAATGGAAAACTTCGTGCAAATGCTGTCGCCGCTTGCACCGCATCTGGCTGAGGAACTGTGGCAGTTGCTGGGACACAGCGAAAGCATTACCTACGCGGCTTGGCCTGCTTATAATGAAGCATGGACGGTGGATGCCGAAGTGGAAATTGTGGTGCAGGTGAACGGTAAAATCGTGCAGCGTGCGACGATTGCCAAAGACCTTGACGCCAAAGCGATGGAGGCATTCGCGCTGTCACTGGACAACGTTCAGCAGGCGCTGGCTGGTAAAACGGTCCGCAAGGTGATTGCTGTTCCAGGCAAACTGGTCAATATTGTTGCGGGTTAATCGGCTTTAAGCCGAAGGAGGCGTCTATCTTTTGCATGTCCTCCTCATACTTGTTGTGCGTAGCCCGTATCAGCTCGGGGAAGACGCTGTGCAGGCTGTTGTCCAGCAGCACGAGGGCTTCAGCGGTAATACCTCCGGGAACTGCTACCCTCGACTGCAACTCGGCTGGTGTCATTCCGCCCTCCGTAAGTAGCTTTCCTGTGCCGATAATCATTTCACCGGCCAGGGCGTATAGCTCCGTACGGTCTATACCCGTAGCCTGAACCGCAGCATGAATCCACTGGTCCATAAAAAAGGCCAGGAAAGCAGGGCCGCAGCTGGAAAAATCCGACGTAATACGCGTATGGGATTCCTTAACCCGAATCGGCCTGCTAATGTGGGACATAAGCTCTTCCAGAAGGGAGCGATCCTCCTCTGTAATCCGGCTGCCATGGATGCATAGTGAGGCTCCGCTGCCTACCTGGTGGGTAATGCTGGGAATAATTTTGGACACTTTGGCTTTCAGTGAATGCTCCAAGATGCGTATCTGTACCGGACTTGTAATAGAAACGATGATTTGCTCTTCTGTAATGACGTTGCGTATTTCATCCGTCACGGCTTTTGATTCCAGCGGCTTCACGCAGATAAACAGGATATCGCTATCCGCTGCCGTCTCACGGTTGCTTTGGGCTGCATGTAATCCTGGATAACGACGGGCCAGCTCGGCTACCTTGGAATACGTTCGATTGCTTGCTGATATTTGCTGTGGCTTTAGTGCGTTGGAATGAATAAAAGATTCAATCAGCAGACTTCCCATGCTGCCAGTCCCGATAAATCCAACTTTCATCGTTCAACGTCCTCCTTTCATACTTTGCGGTATAGACGCTGTCATTCTTCTTAGTGTATGCACCCGGTCTTGGCCGACATGACGAATTTTATGTCTGAGCATATTAGATCGTGCCCAAGGACGTACCTCTCTTTGGAAAATGGCTCACAGCGAACCGTATGGAGGTTGTTTACATCCTCCGGTTAACGGGATAGGACAGGCTTGCTCTGTTCGATTGTGATGCTGTATTGAGTGGCTCACTTTCCCTAAATCTATGTGTAGAAGGGGACGAAATGGAAATGAACCGCGTATGGACTGGAACGGCAATAGTGCTTTCTCTAATCGGCAGTGGGCTTATTCTGTTTGCTGGTGGGCAGCGTCCGGAGCCGGAAGAAGAGTGGCAGTTGCTTAATCGTAAGGTAGAGCAGGCTTTAGTAGAGCCGGACCAAAATGAGTCACAGAGCAATAGCGGACTGACTCAAGGAAAGCGTGCTGTAACGGAAACCTCAGGCAAAACTGAACGCAGTTCGGATGGCGAAGGAGCTGGCAATGTGAAGCGTGGTGCTGTACAGGGTTCTGCTAGTGCATCGGTCGACGGGAGCGAAAGCTCCAGTGCTGTAAAGCAGCCTGAGGCGACGGATTCTGGTTCCGTTACTTCCGCTACTGGCGTTGACAACTCGAATACCACGACGAACAGGACGAATGCAGTGAGCGATCCCATTGCTTCATCCGCTTCCGGTGAAAAAAAGGTGAACATCAACACGGCGAATGCTGCCGAGTTAATGGAACTGCCGGGGGTTGGAGCTAAAAAGGCCGAAGCGATTCTGAACTATCGTAATCAGAACGGGCCGTTCAAGCGTGTGAACGATTTGGATCATGTGAAGGGAATCGGTGCTAAAATGTTGGCGAAAATGAAGCCTTACGTCAGCTTATAAGTGGACATGTGACAAGGCTGTCAGGATGGCTTTAGCGGATATATTTACGTTGTAACTTGTGTTTACGGGAGAGATGGATATGAGTGCAGATGTACGCAAGGACTGGGACACCTATTTTATGGATATCGCTTATATGGTATCCACCCGTTCGCGCTGCTCGCGGCGTCATGTTGGAGCCGTACTTGTACAAGGCAAAAAGCTTTTGGGTACAGCCTATAATGGTGCACCATCCGGGGTACCTGATTGCTCTGAGGCAGGTTGTATGATTTCAGAGGAATACGAGGTCGTGCATCGCGAGGGGCGGGAGGAAATGGTTAAAAAGCAGCGCTGCATCCGCACGATTCATGCGGAGCAGAACTTGCTACTGTTCACGGACCGGATTGATCGTGAAGGCTCCTCGGTATATGTGACCGACCAGCCATGCTGGACGTGTGCCAACATGCTGGCGAACAGCGGTATTGTGGAGATTGTATACCACCGTCCTTACCCAAAGGATGCCGACAAGGTTCGTGCCATGATGGAGCAAAAAGGTATTGCCTTCCGTATGCTGGAGAACTATCATCCACCGAAAGAAACGCTGATGGATGTTATGAATTAAGACATGATGAATTAAAAAGTACACGAGGAAGAACCTCTGACGAATGCTATTTAGTCAGGGGTTCTTTTTTGTTTTGCGGTTTGAGCACAGAACCCTATTTTTCTACCGGGAGGTGGTTATATTCAAGCCAAACTGGTTTTAAGCAGACCTATCCTGACCCTTACGGTATGTTGGATTACGGGAAGTGCAGGAGCATGCTTGTATTCCGGACGTATGCTGCTGTTGCTCTGGGCGGGTGTCACGCTGATTTTACCTCTTGTAGCTCTATTGATGAAAATTCCAGTCCGGCATGTGGTATTGCTGTGGCTTGCCTTGAGCGGAGGTGGATTCCATTGGGCTTGGCATGATACGCATAATGTGAGCCATATTCCCGAGGCCCTTCATGTATCGGCTTCCAAGCTGGAAGACGTGCCTGTTCAAGCATCCGGGTTTATTGCTTCCGAGGTACAGGTAGATGGTGATCGGGCACAATTTGAGATGAGGATTACTGCAATAAGCAAAACGAGAGGCATTTCCAATTCGAACAAGAAGCCTACATCTGCGAGTAGTACCCGTACTGGTTCTACATTACTGCCAAATGACACTTTTCAGGGCGGGGTTGGAAAGAGCGAAGCTATTTCTGAACAGGTTATCGTGCACATCAAGCTGGCTGCCAAACAGGAACAGCAACTTGCGGCAGAATGGCAGCGTGGAGATGCAATTCAACTGCACGGCAGCTTAAAGGCTCCTGCAACAGCGGGGAATTTTGGCGGCTTTGATTACAATGAATACCTGCATACACAGGAGATTCACTGGCTTTTCAAAGGGAATGGAGCCGCTTCGCTAGAGAAGCAGCAAGCTTCCCAGTGGAACCGTTACACCTTGTTCAGGTGGAATGATCAGCTTAGGGAGCAATTGGGGCAACGGATGGACTTATCTTTTGGTTCTCTTTACCACGCAGGATATATGAAAGGACTGGTGTTAGGTGTTACGGATGAGCTGGATCCGGCAACGTATAACGAATTTACGCAGCTTGGATTAACGCATATTTTAGCGATATCTGGTATGCATGTGGCGGTATATGCAGCTACGCTACTGTATTTACTCAAGCTATTGCGAGTGAGTCGCGAGACGTCTCTTACGGTCGTGATGGTGCTTATTCCGGCTTATGTACTGCTGACAGGTGCTTCTCCCTCTGTTGTGAGGGCTGGAATTATGGCTATGATCGGCCTGTTTGCAGCCAGACGGGGAATGCTCAAGGACGGACTTAGCATTTTGAGTGTGTCCGCATTATTGATGCTGCTTTGGAATCCTTACTACCTGCTTAGTGTCAGTTTTCAGCTTTCTTTTCTGGTAACAGCTGGGCTGCTCATTTACATGCCGCTGATGAAGCCGTTTTTCGCCAAATGGCCTCTTCTGATTGGCGGCGAAATTGCGATTACGATCACAGCGCAGCTTGTTTCGTTTCCGATGACTGTCTTCTACTTTAATCAATTCTCGCTACTATCGTTTGCAGCTAATTTTGTGCTCGTTCCACTTATTACGTATGTTGTGCTTCCACTGGGAACGGTTGCGATGGGGATTGCTTTTCTATGGGATGACGGGGCTCGTATCCTGGCATGGCCGGCAGAGCAACTGAACGAGCTGACCTTTTGGCTTGTAAAATGGATGAACGTGGATGACGCTTATGTGAGTATTTGGCCGTCTTCCTCCATTCTGTGGGTCATTGCGTATTATGCTGCTTTGTACAGTATTCTGTACTGGCTCAAAACATGGATGATATCTCTAAGGCGAACAGATGAATCTCTGGGCTTGGAGGTAGCACCGGATAAGAACAAGGGAAGGCTTTCAGCCGAACGCAATTCGGCGGGACAAAGCACATCCGCTCCCATGCCATCACCCATACATACAGGATTAGCGGCATCTGCGGAGTGGGCGGCTATATTGCAGACGGAGCGTGAGCCTGAAGGAGCAGGCAAATATGCACGTCGACAGTGGAATGGTTATAGTCATTTGGCGCTGGCCTTAAGCGGTATTGCCTGGTTTGGCATCCTGTGTATAGGTTACGTAACTCCAGGTGGAGGGAATACGGGAATAGTTCAGTACCTGGATGTGGGCCAAGGTGACAGCATTTTAATTACAACGCCGGGTGGCAAACATATTTTGGTGGATGGCGGGGGCACGATGGATTTTACGACAGGAAAAAATGCCTGGCGCAAACGAAAAGACCCCTATGAGGTAGGAGAGGATACGATTGTACCCTTGTTGAAGCAGCGCGGTGTACATCGGCTGGATGCAGTCATTTTAACGCATGGAGATCATGACCACGCTGGAGGATTGCAGGCTGTGCTTGACCAGATTCCAGTATCGGCCTTGGTTTTTAACGGCACCCTGACAGACAAGCCCCCTTTCCGCAAGCTGTTGAACACGACTTTAAACAAGCAGGTCAAGCTGTATGGTGCGCATTATGGTATGGAGTGGAGACCGGATCAGGATACGAAAATCCGCTTTATTCATCCGCTTCCGTCGCAGGAGGAAGAAACCGGAAGTTTGGCCGTTTTGAAGGAACAAAATCATTATTCCGTTGCAATGATATTGGAGATGGAGGGGGCTTCCTTTTTGTTCACAGGAGATATGGATGATGCAGCAGAATCGCAGTTGCTCTTCGAGTTAGCTCATTCTCCATCCCATACCGAAGGAAAGGGGGAAACGTTGGCTGTAAGGCAAGCTGTAGACGTCATGAAAATAGCACATCACGGTAGCAAGTACTCTACCTCGGAAGAATGGTTATCCTACTGGAAACCGAAGGTATCCGTCATTTCAGTCGGAGCTAGCAATACATATGGACACCCGAATGAAGCGGTATTGGATCGTTTATCAGCGGTTGGTTCTACTATATATCGGACAGATACGATGGGAGAGGTGCAAATCCGTGCGCAGCAAGGAAAATTGAGTGTGCGGCACAAAAAATGAGGAGTTTGCAAAATTCTCAAATACAAACAAGCAGGCGCTGTGGCAGCCTGCTTTTAACTTGACCGGAATGGACCTAATTCTCAATGAATTTAGTATAGTTCCTTGGAGATTTTTTGGGCCAGATGCTCAATTCTAGGTATCATCGATGCGTCATCTACGCTTTGAATTTTCTCAGGCTTAAATAATTGAACCTTTTTTAATTGGTAGAAGTCATACAAGACCTGATAAATCGTCAAGTGGTTTAACATTAAGTATTTAATATCAGTCATGGACCGCAATAGCTCATCCTGCAATATTAATAGTTTGCCATTGACTTGGTTGAACACCCCTTTTTGTATGCCCTCTTCATAAAATTCTAACAATTGCTGTTCTCGGAACTGCAACGCTATCCTTAAGCGATCATACTTCTCAGGATATATGTGCTCAAGTTCATTTAAGAAAATGTCTGTAATATATACAGCAAGTAAAATTGATTTTTCAAAAAGCTGCTGAAACCGAGTCCCGTACAATTGATCTGTATCCAATGAATCCATAACCAATTCGTTGATAAACTCAATAAAATTGTTCACAACGTATTCTATAACATCTTCTTTCGTTGAAAAGTATTTATATAAGGTTGCTCTACTTATATCCATAATTTTTGCGATTTCATCCATACGTAATGTCTGAAATCCGTGTTTTTTTACATAGGGAGCCAGCTTCATGCTGAGTTTAATGCATGTCTCGTTTTTTTTATCTATTACCTTGCTATCGTCGGTCACATCATTAGCCTCCAATCCTGCTTTATTATAACTGATATCCACAATGGAATATATATTGTACACTCCAAAAACAATATAGACAAAAAACGTATATTTTGTTTGAATTGTGTTTTTTGATGTGCTATGATGAATCTCGAAGTTAAAAAATGAAGATTTGGAAGAGAGGTCAACTACATGAAAACACGTAACCTGGGCAATAGTGATTTGGTCGTTTCATCTCTTGGTTTGGGTTTAATGGGTATGTCTCCTGGAATATACGGTGAAACTAATGATGACGAATCGATTCGGACGATTCATCGCGCTTTAGAGTTAGGTGTCACCTTGCTGGATACTGCGGATGTATATGGTAATGGACATAATGAGGAGCTACTGGGACGAGCTTTAAAAGGCCGCAGGGAACAAGCCGTTATTGCTACAAAGTTTGCTTTTGACCCTAATTTTGAAGGCATTAATGGTCATCCGGATTATGTAAAAAAGACAGCGGACGAAAGTCTTCGTCGGTTAGGTGTGGACTATATTGATCTTTATTACCAGCACCGGGTAGATCCGAATGTTCCTATTGAGGAAACCGTAGGGGCTATGGCTGAGCTTGTAAAGACAGGGAAAGTTCGTTATCTCGGCTTGTCGGAGGCATCTGCTGCTACAGTTCGTCGCGCACATGCGGTACATCCCATATCTGCTTTACAAACCGAATATTCTCTGTGGAGTCGGGAGATTGAGGATGAAATCCTGCCTGTGATAAAAGAATTGGGAATCACGCTTGTGGGTTACAGCCCTTTGAGCAGAGGCTTTATTTCCGGCGAGTTGCGTAAATTTGAGGATCTTGAAGCTAGTGATGTTCGCAGATATATGCCGCGCTTCCAAGGTGATAATTTCCAGAAAAATGTTGATCTTGTCGATAAGATTAAAGAAGTTGCCCAAGAGAAGAATTGCACTCCTTCCCAATTAGCATTAGCATGGACCATAGCGAATGGCGCATTGCCAATTCCGGGAACCAAACGTGTAAAATATTTGGAGGAAAATGCAGCATCCGTGGATGTTGAACTGACCACAGAAGATTTAGCTCTCATCGAAGCCGTGAGTCCCAAAAATAAGGTGCATGGCAGCCGATATGCTGATGCCCAATTGGACACTTTGGATCAATAAGCACAAGAGCGACTCAGGTAAAACACTAAAACATATGCTCACTCTAAGGAGTGGGCTTTTTGATTTTAACCCAACCTGCATGGACATAACCTATGAGCTTTGATAGAATCTAAGAAGTATTGAAAATGAGAATCATTATTAACGGTAGGACTATTGTGAACTATTTAAAATTCCGAACTTCGGCTTGTTTGTTGATTATTTCATTGTTGCTGGTACTGAGCGCATGCGCTACGAATTCAGGAGGAATGGCAACGGACAATGGGACAACGGCTGATTCCAAAACTGCATCTACTGGAGATGCAACTGCCACACGTACATATGAAAGCGATAAAGGTACAGTTACTATTCCTGAGGATCCGCAGCGTGTCGTTGTAGCGGTCGGCGACTATGTAGGCGATGTGCTTGCACTTGGTGTTACGCCTGTAGGGGCTCCAGACGTCGTATTTGATGCTCCATACTATAAAAAATACTTGAATGGTGTTGAAAATATCGGTGACAGCTCTGCATTGTCCCTTGAAAAGGTGACCACCCTGAATCCGGATCTGATCATTACCTATGACGAGAAAGCTTATGAAAATCTGAAAAAAATAGCGCCTACAGTGTTTATTCCATACGGTAAATATAAATATAAGGATCGTCTGATGGAACTGGGCAAAGTGTTAAACAAGGAGCAGGAAGCGAAGAATTGCCTTGCTGATTTTGCGGCTAAGATTGCTGAGAAGAAACAGTCTTTGTCTGACGTCATCGATTCGGGTAAAAAAATTGCTATTTTTGAGATAACGGGCAAAGAATTATATCTCTATGGCAAGTCCTACGGACGGGGAGGAGCCATACTTTACGATGAGTTGGGGCTTCATGCCCCGGCGAAGGTAGAAAAGGTGGCGTTCGAACAGGGCTGGGCCAGCATTTCGATGG
This sequence comes from Paenibacillus sp. LT-B23, assembly GCF_059417685.1. Taxonomy (NCBI): domain Bacteria; kingdom Bacillati; phylum Bacillota; class Bacilli; order Caryophanales; family Paenibacillaceae; genus Paenibacillus; species Paenibacillus sp. LT-B23. The sequence goes on from NZ_JBSQBM010000004.1 coordinate 43,114, forward strand.
AGGCTTTACCGGAGATGCTAGGCGATGCCGATTACCTGATGCTGGGGATTAGGGGAGATGGAGTAGATCAAGGGAAAGATATTGAATCTAAAAGTGTGTGGAAAAACCTTTCTGCCGTTAAAGCAGGGAAAGTATACCAGTATTCGATCGACGATTTTTATTTTCAGGACCCGATCGCTCTGAATTACCAGTTGGAACTTATTTCAGATCTTCTGATTTCCAAGAAGTAACAAGATGTAAATTCAATTCGACAGATTCCAGCAGATTTATGTGAGTAAGGGCTAAGGGAAGGTGACTACCTTCCCTTTTTCTGTTATTCTAAGGGAGGCTATAATGGGGAATATGGGCTTTTTGGTAACATTTTTTACACTATAAAAAATAAAATTATCGTCAGACGTCTATCCTGCAACAATTTGCAAAGGGGAAACGTCTGTAATATTGCAGGGAGAGGGGGATCCTTTGTGGTAGAGCAGGGACTCATTCGAGCCGCTCAATCGGGCGATCGCGACGCTCTCATTACCCTATTAAGAGAGATAGAACAGCATGTGTACCGTACGGCATATTACATTTTAAACAATGAACAGGACGCCATGGATGCTTCACAAGAAGCCCTCATACGGATTTATTCCAAAATTAACTCTTATGAGGAAAAGGCGCAGTTCAAAACCTGGGTTCAACGCATTGTAACGAACATATGTATCGACAAATTCAGAAGGACGAAGCCCTCGGTATCCATTGACGAGCACGACATGATATTCAACGATCCCCAAAATGTGGAGGCCGAGGTGTTGACCTCTTACCTGGCACAGGATGTTCGTGAGGCTATACAGCAGCTTCCAGAGCACCACCGGACGGTGATCGTATTGAGATATTTGCAGGATTTCTCTTATAACGAGATTGCCGACTCTCTGGATCTGCCGCTAAATACGGTCAAGTCATACTTGTATCGTGCAAGACAGCAATTGCAAGGGCTACTTCAGGAATATCAGAAAGGTGGTGTATCAGGATGAAGTGTGGGGACGAGGTGATGGATTGGATGCAGCGTTATGTGGATCATGAGCTGGGCGAAGAAGAGACGTCCCAATTAATGAACCATGTTGCGACTTGCCCAGACTGTGCGGAAAAATTTCATATTCTTCAGACGCTTTCCCGCGAGCTGGAGGAATTGCCTGCGGTTTCCCCGGCGTTCAGCCTGGTGGATTCCATCATGCCTCAGCTTGATGCCATTGACCGCGCACGTGAGGAGCAGGGAAGCGCGCTTCAGGAGATGCAGCCTGTAGCTGCCGATCCTGGACCGGGGCCGAGACGGCGTACCCAGCCTATACCTTGGTGGAACCGGATGAGTGGGCGAGCTGCGATGGGCGTGGCTGCCGCTGCTGTCGTACTGGGTATTGTGGTATTCAATTTTGAACCGAAAACGGTACAGGATGCGGAAGGCATGCTTGATTCCCAGTCGCCTGGAGTGATGAGTCAGCAGGAACAGACAGAAATTCCAGGTACGGTGAATGGAAGCGGAGGCCGCGATGTAGCTATTGGATCGGATTCGACCAAGCAGCCGTTAGAGCAGGATCAGGGAACGAACGCATCCCAGCCACCTTTAGGGGAGCAACCTGACCCGAGCAAACTGGATGTGAACAGTGCGGATGATGAAAAGAACCCTTCCAAACAGGATGCTGCACAACGTGACGATCAGCGAGCTGGTGAAAAAGGCTCAATGAAGCATGCGCCAGCAGGGCATCCTTCCCGTCAGGATCGCCAGCAGGGACAGCCAAACACGGATCGTCAGGCGACAAAAGAAAACTCTGCCGGGCAAAGTTCTGCTGCGGATACTCTTAAGTCTGATGATAAACAGCCAAAGCAGGGAAAATCCGAACAACAAACGATTGCCCCTGAACAGCAGGGAGAACCAAAATTAGAAAAAGCACCTATAGCGGTTACGGGTACTGCTCAAGACAGTAATGACAACAGCACGGCTACTAATGATTCGTCATTGTCTGTCAGTCAGGATATGATGATACAGAATCGGATTGCTTCAAATGAAACGTCGAAAGACACGACCTCCAAAGGGGCTACCAAGGATTCGGGGACTACGACGGGAGATATGAGCAGCAATACAGCTTCAAATGATCAGCAGCCCTCCGTGTCGCAAAACCCGGTACGCAATGAAGGTTTCTCATCTAATTCAATAATCTCTCCGGACAGCAATAATGCTTCCGGCTTTAACTCCCAGTCGACGTCTACAGATCAGCTTAATTCACCTGATGGCAGCTATGCGGTGGTTATTGAGGGCAAAAAGCTGAAAGTGTATAAGCTTTCCGACAACGGTGTAGACCGGACAACGCTGGAAGTGCGTACTTTGAAGGGTGCCTGGGTCAAAGGAAGCTGGTCCGAGGACAGCCAAACCTTCATGTATGAGACTGAGCAGGATGGTACAGCAAGTAAATATACGTATACCGTTCCGCGTACCTCCGGAAAATAGTTGCTATGAAGATGGCACATTTTTAAAAGCAGAGAATAGATTATATGAACCGACGTCGTATCCCGACGGCCGAAAGTTTCTAGAGCTTTCTGCTGCCGTGTTGATATAGATGGTGGTGAAGGGATCTTGCCTATAGGCAGGGTCCTTTCGTTTGTATAATGACTTGCCTTCCGACCAGATGTCGGGTACGATCAATGGATGGGGGGTACGGAGAATGGATGCAAAAACAGCCGCTAAGGCTATTCGCAAAGGCGATATTTCGCCAGTGTATTTGCTCTACGGCAGCGAAAAATATCAAATGAAGCAGTTTGTCGATATGCTTAAGGAAAAAGTGGTGGAAGAGGAGCATCGTGACTTTGCTATTATTCCCTATGATCTGACCGAGACGCCAATTGAGGTAGTCGTGGAGGAGGCCGAGACTGCGCCTTTTTTGGTGCCCAAAAAGCTGATTATTGTACGGGACACCAGTGTATTTGCGGCAGGCAAGGATGGCGGTAAGATTGAGCACCGCATTGAAGCATTGCTGACTTATATGGATAACCCGGCTGACTATAGCATTATCATTTTTACGGTTCAGGCTGAAAAGCTGGATGAACGGAAAAAGATTGTTAAAAGGCTGAAAAGTGACGCTTCGGTCATTGCCTTCACTCCGTTGGGGGGAGATGACCTGGTGGCATGGATTCATAAGCGAGCAGGCGAACGAGAAGTCCAATTGGCTGCGGGAGCTGCTGAAAGTCTAATTCAATATACGGGTACTGGATTGCAATCGCTGGCTGCCGAGATAGACAAGCTGTGCTTGTATGCGGGAGCGCAGGGTACCATCTCCATAGCCGATATTGAATCACTTGTGCCTCGCAGCACGGAACAAAATGTGTTTGCGATGGTCGAGGATTTGGCTAATTTGCGGCTGGATAAGGCACTCAGTATTTTTTATGAGCTGCTTAAGCAAAAAGAGGAACCGATCAAGATTGCAGCTTTGATCACGCGACAGTTCCGTATTATGTTGCAGGTCAAGGAGCTGATGGGTCAAAGCTATTCCCAGCAGCAAATTGCAAGTCAGCTTAGTTTGCATCCATATGGGGTGAAAGTTGCCGGTGAGCAGGCGCGGAGATTTCGTCCTGAGCAGTTGCGACAGCTTCTCTACGACTTAGGCGAGCTGGATTACCGCATGAAAACCGGAGTTGTCGACAAGGTGCTGGGGCTGGAGATGTTTTTGCTGAAAATGGGCGCGGGGGCTTCGGTCTAACCCGGTCTGTTTGCTGATCGGTTTATTTTAAATGAGAGTTAACATTGCAGAATCCAATCGTGGTGAACTAAAAAATCCTGATCAGCCAAGGCTGGTCAGGATTTTTTCATTAACGTATAAAAGTAGCTCTTGCTTACGCTTGAGCTGTAAGAGCGTTAAGTTTTTTCGCCAAGCGGGATTTCTTGCGAGCAGCTGCATTTTTGTGGATCAGACCTTTAGTTACAGCCTTGTCCAGCTTTTGGGAAGCTACTTTGAAAGCAGCAGCAGCATTTTCAGCTTCGTTATTCACCAACGCTGTATCGGCAGCTTTTACTGCTGTACGAAGCGCGGATTTTTGAGAAGCGTTCAACGCACGGCGTTTGTCGCTTGTTTTAACGCGTTTGATAGCGGATTTGATGTTTGGCATTACATTCACCTCCTGTAAAGGCATTACTTATGAACACAAACGTTTCACAACTTAAAATATTTTAGCACGCCACACCTCAAATTGCAATAAGAAAACATTCCGGGCTGGGGTAGATTACAGGATGAAAATGGATGTGCATAAACCTGCTGGGTGTCTCGCACACTATAACCTGAGATGGTATAAAAGGAGGCGTAAATGATGGATTTGGATTTGCAGAAGTATGCGGTACGTACGGATTTGGCGCTGGAGGCAAGAGAACTGGCGGAACGCAATCAGCCAATGCCGCTGGCGGGCATCAATGAGGACGTGGAGGAAGATAACGGTATTAAAATCACGCGTCTGGATGTGCTGAATGAAGAGGGTGCTAACCGTATTGGACGGGTTCAGGGGCATTATGTGACGCTGGAAGTGCCCGGTTTACGTGAAGGTGACACCGGACTCCAGCAACGGGTAGCAATCGCATTCGCGAAGGAGATGGAGCAATTTATACAAAAAATAGGGATCTCCAGTAAGGCACGCGTACTTGTGGTAGGTCTGGGCAACTGGAATGTCACTCCCGATTCACTAGGTCCGCTTGTCGTTGAAAATTTGATGGTGACCCGTCAATTTTTTGAACTGACACCTGATCAAATCAATCCGGGTTATCGGGATGTGAGCGCGATTGCACCGGGGGTTCTTGGCATTACGGGGATCGAGTCGAGCGAAATTGTTCAGGGTATCGTAGATCGCACGAAGCCGGAGCTGATTATTGCTATTGACGCTCTGGCGTCACGTTCATTGGAGCGCGTCAATACGACTATCCAGGTGGCAGATATCGGGATTCATCCGGGCTCAGGTATTGGTAACAAGCGGCGCGGCATTACCAAGGATATTATGGGTGTCCCGTGTATTGCCATCGGCGTTCCAACTGTATGCTACGCTTCGACCATCGTAAATAATGTAATTGAGCTGATGAAAACACATTTTGCCAAGGAAAAGGCTCCTACGAAAGCAATACTGGGGATGCTGGATGATATTTCCGAGCCTGAGAGACTTGGACTGGTGAGAGAGGTGCTTCAGCCGCTAGGACATGATCTAATTGTGACACCTAAGGAGATTGACGAATTTATCGAAGATATTGCGAATATCATTGCAACCGGATTGAACGCTGCCCTGCATGAAGCCGTCGATCCTGGCAACGTCGCCGCTTATACACATTAATACAGGGGTAGTAAAAGCATATTTCATACACAAAATTCTCTATCTAGCAGGCATCCTATCTCTTGTAATAAAGAGTGGGATTTACCTGGGGGTGGAGATTTTTTTGTGTTCTAGTAATTGTTCTCCGTTCATAGAGTTGAAGTATAAGAGATTTCCGCTGCTGACAGGAATCAGTAGTTCTGAACATGAGGCGGGCTTCGACGGGACGAAGGAGGACAAGACCCACATGAAAAAAATTCAAACCTGGAACGTCGGAAGATGGAGAAGAAAGGGCCTAGAAATTTTGGCTATGGGACATACGCTTGTGCTGCTTATTATGGGCTCGGCGCTTTTATTTGTTGTATTGGGACTGGGAGGATTGGCGGAAAATCGTTTACAAACGTCTCCGGTGTCTTCGATGAAAGGATTTGCAGGCTCAGTTTCCAGCGGTTTTTTTGCGGACATGCTCGGCATGGAAGTACCTCATTTGGCACAGAAGAAGCAACAATCTTCGTTGTCGGGTGAACAATGGTCGCCTTTTGTTTTCCAAATGCTCACAGGTATTAATCCACAGGACCCCAAAAGTCTCATAGCTCGCGAAATTCCTGGTATGTCTGCGGGGACGCCTGTTTTGTTGCGCAAGGGCTCAGGGAACAACAAGGTGGAGGCGCCTATTGATTATCAGCCTGATCAGGGAACGACGGATGCTCCCGGCGGCCCGGATGCTTCTACCAATCCACCGAACAATGGCTCTACAACGCCAGATCTTCCGACAACGCCAGAAACGGACCCTGCGCAAGAGGATGATCCGAGTGATACAGCAGTCAAAGGTGCCAAACGTATATTAATCTACCATTCTCATCCGAGAGAGGCATATAACCCTTTGCTCAGTAAAACCAGCTCTAATCCCAATTCTGGCTCTAAATCAGCCAATGTGTCGAGAGTAGGGGATTTTGTAAAAAAGAGATTGGAGAAGCAAGGGATATCTACTTTGCATGTGAACAAGGACTATGCCAAAACCGTTCAAAATTACAATTGGAATTATTCCTATAAATATTCGCGTGAAACGGTCAAGGAAGCCTTGGCTGGAAATAAAAGCTTAACCTATCTGCTTGATATCCACAGAGATTCTCAACGTCACGGCAAAACGACAGCAACGATAAACGGACTTTCTTATGCCAAGGTGTATTTTATTATCGGCCATGACAACAAAAACTGGCGCAAAAATGAAGCTTTCGCCGCTCGTATTCATGAGAAGCTGGAAAAATCGTATCACGGCGTTTCCCGTGGGGTGTGGGGAAAAGATGGCGGTAAAGGCAACAACGGTGAGTACAATCAGAGCTTGTCGTCTCATAGCATTTTGATCGAAATTGGTGGGATTGATAATACCGAAGAGGAACTGAAACGTACCTCTGACGTTCTGGCGGATATGATCGGTGAGGTGTACTGGGAGGATCAGAAAGCACAGAAAGCGGGTACTAACGTATCCGATACGAAAAAGAGCAACGGTGGCGATTAATTGAGGCGGTGGAAAGGAGGAAATACAATGTCTGGACATTTTCGTAAAAAAGCGCTTGGATTTGTACTTCTGATGGGGGCGGGGGTCCTGCTCGGCATGCAACTGGCAGGCTCCGGACTGCGTTCTGTATATGGTCCTGAATGGTCCGGAGACTCGGTTCAGAGCAAAGTACAGCAGAACGTTGTCGGATATGAGCAGACGGTTATTGAAGACACACCCGCAGCCGATGCTCGTGCGTATACCCGCACATATAACGGAAATGGGAATGTCGTAATGGAGTCGGGAACGGGAGCTGTTGCGAGCGAAGCTAATGCAAAAGAACGAAGTAAGGCCCAAGCCACAGGAGAAACTCGCCATTGGTATTCGACAGCACAGGATGCCAATTTGCAGGGCCAGGAGACACCGCGTGAGCTGTTGGCGGTCAAGGCAGAGCAAACCTCGGTGGATACCATGGCAGACAAAACGGCCGGGCTGCTGCAAAACCTGTCAAGACAGGGTATTCGCTGGGTTGTGTCTGTTTTTGACGGAGTGACGGAATAGAAATATTGCTGACCCCCTGTACAACTGCTATAATAAGCTGATTGACACTAGGCATTGTGTGGGGGTAAGGCATGACTGACATTTTGGCAAGACAACGTAAAATTCGGAACTTTAGTATCATTGCACATATAGACCACGGTAAATCCACGCTGGCTGACCGGATTTTGGAATATACCGGTGCACTCACATCCCGTGAAATGCAGGAGCAAGTGCTTGATCAGATGGATCTGGAACGGGAGCGCGGGATTACAATCAAGCTCCAGGCAGTGCGACTCACTTATAAGGCCGATGACGGCGAAGAGTACATTTTGAATCTGATTGATACACCGGGACACGTCGATTTTACGTATGAGGTTTCCCGAAGCTTGGCGGCCTGCGAAGGCGCCCTGCTGGTTGTAGACGCGGCACAGGGCATTGAAGCACAGACATTGGCTAACGTATATTTGGCGTTGGACAACAATTTGGAGATTCTGCCGGTGCTTAACAAAATTGATTTGCCAAGTGCCGATCCTGAACGGGTGAAGCAGGAAATCGAGGATGTTATCGGTCTGGATACGAGCGAGACTGTACACGCATCGGCCAAAGCTGGAATCGGTATCAAGGAAATTTTGGAACAGGTGGTCAGAAGCGTACCTGCTCCGCAAGGGAATCCGAATAATCCGCTGAAGGCGCTTATTTTCGATTCGCATTATGATCCATATAAAGGCGTTATCGTATATGTCCGCGTCGTGGATGGCAGCATCAAGGCTGGTTCTAAAATTAAAATGATGGCGACCGATAAAACGTTTGAGGTTATCGAGGTAGGAGCCTTCATGCCACGTATGAGCATCGTGGACGAGCTGAACATCGGTGATGTTGGTTTTATCGTTGCCGGGATCAAGCATGTGGGCGATACGCGTGTCGGGGATACGGTGACGGATGCGAAAAATCCAACACCAGAACCGATGCCAGGCTATCGGAAAATTAATCCGATGGTATATTGCGGACTGTATCCGATCGAAACATCCGAGTATAACGATCTGCGCGAGGCACTTGAAAAGCTGCAACTGAACGATGCTTCGCTCAGTTTTGAGCCAGAAACATCAAGTGCGTTAGGCTTCGGATTCCGTTGTGGTTTCCTCGGTCTGCTTCATATGGATGTTATTCAGGAACGGATTGAACGCGAATTTAACATCCCGCTGATTACGACAGCGCCGAGCGTTATTTACCGCATTAAGCTGACGAATGGCGAAACGATCCAGATCGATAACCCGTCAAATTACCCGGAAATCGGACGAATTGATCATGTGGAGGAGCCATACGTAAGAGCAGGCATTATCGTGCCTAATGATTACGTAGGTACGGTTATGGAGCTTTGCCAGACCAAGCGCGGTGAGTATGTGAACATGGAGTATCTGGATACGACACGGGTAACTATTACGTACCAGATTCCACTGTCCGAAATCGTGTACGATTTCTTTGACCAGCTTAAATCCAGCACCAAGGGCTACGCCTCCTTCGATTACGAAATTTCAGGCTATCGCCAGTCTAATTTGGTTAAAATGGATATTCTGTTAAACGGCGAACAGGTTGATGCGTTATCGTTCATCGTCCACAGAGATCGCGCTTACCATCGCGGACGTATTATTTGTGAGAAGCTGCGCGAGCTGATCCCACGCCAAATGTTCGAGGTGCCAATTCAGGCATCTGTTGGAACGAAGGTTGTAGCACGTGAAACCGTTAAGGCAATGCGTAAAAACGTCCTGGCCAAATGCTACGGCGGCGATATTTCCCGTAAACGGAAGCTGCTTGAAAAGCAAAAAGAGGGCAAGAAGCGCATGAAGCAAGTGGGTAACGTAGAAGTACCACAGGAAGCATTTATGGCGGTACTGAAAATAGATGAGTAAAGCTGCTTGACACAAGCAGCACCGTATTCAATTTGGTACATCACAGAACGTGAGTATGAATTGAATACAAATAAGTACCAACAGCATGATCCCGTAGTAACTTAGGTACACACTCTGTGATGCACTGCAAGATACTACGGTCCGCTTGTTCCCAAGCGGTATTCGTCCATTCTTTCATGTGGCCTTTGCCGTGCATGGAGAATGGACGTTCTTTATTTGAGCAAGCTATTCAAGACGAGAGCCTTATCTACTCCAACCCAGCCTACCCAAGCATATGGCAAGGGTAACTTTAGAGATGTTTTTCTTTTACTGCAACACTTACACCATAAAAAATGGTCAATTGACGGTGGGCAGCAGCGTTGTGGATGGAATTGTTCTGAAGAAGCGTAAGCGTTCGCCTTTATCCCCCGATTTTAACCTTTAAGGTTTATTTACAATGGAAAAATCCGGGGGTAACAGCGATCGGAAGAATGATCCATACACGGAGCGACCTTCCACCTCAACTGCCCTTTTTTTCACCTCACCTCAACACTGACAAGGAGGATCGGTATGACCGCATCCATACACAAACATGAATATTCATCCGCGCCTCAAGCGGTTTATCTGCATATACCTTTTTGCACGAACAAATGCTTTTACTGTGACTTTAACTCTTACGTGCTCAAGGATCAGCCTGTTATGGAATACCTGTATGCACTGGAACGGGAGATGGAGCATACGGTTCGCCTTCACCCGCCGGGTGAGATTAAAACTATTTTTGTCGGGGGCGGTACACCAACAACGCTGAATCCGAAGGAAATGGAATATTTCCTGAAAAGCGTTCGTACCTACTTCCCAAACTGGTCGGAAGACATTGAGTTTTCCATGGAAGCCAATCCGGGCACAACTGATTTTGAGAAGCTCACCGTGATGAAAGAAGGCGGTGTAAATCGGCTGAGCTTCGGCGTACAGGCTTTTCAAAACGAGCTGCTTACGGGTATTGGTCGAATTCATAATACAGATGATGTTTATCGTAGTTTGGAAAATGCACGCAAGGTCGGATTGGACAATCTGTCGATTGACCTGATGTTTGGTTTACCGAATCAGACCGTAGAAATGCTGCATGAAAGTGTCAGCCGGGCGCTGGAGTTGGGACTTCCTCATTACTCCATTTATAGCTTGAAGGTTGAAGAGAACACGCTATTCCACACGCTGTACCAGAAAAATCAGCTTCCGCTTCCACATGAGGACGACGAACTGGAAATGTATTTGCTCCTGATGCGTCGCATGAAAGAGGCGGGCTATGAGCAGTACGAGATCAGCAATTTCGCGAAACCAGGTCTGGGGAGCAAGCACAATATGACCTACTGGCGTAATGAGGACTATTATGGTCTCGGCGCAGGGGCGCACGGATATGTTGGCAGAGAGCGCCATATGAACATTAAGGGCATTAATCCTTATGTGGAGGCTACCCGTAACGGACTGCCGCGTTTGGATAGCTTTGAGGTGCCAGCGGCCGAAGCGATGGAGGATTTTCTCATGGTCGGTTTGAGAATGCTGGAAGGTGTCTCGAAGTCCCGCTTTGAGGCTCAATTCGGTCAGTCACTGGAGGATACATTTACGGCCCCTCTCGGAAAAATGCTGAATGCTGGATTGATTGAGCCGGTCGAGGACGGTTATCGTCTGAGCGAGCGTGGTATTTTGTTCGGAAATGATGTATTTGCGGAGTTCATCGGTTCCATTACAGTAAATTCATAAGTCGTAGCTTCAAAACGGTACATTTGCAGACCATAATCGGGGACATTCATTTTATAACACAATTCTGTCACGGCAGGGTAAATGGAGTATTGCGATTCTATGCGTAATGTTGTATATTTATTCATTATATGCGGCAAGCGGCAGGAGGAGAGCAAGATGGCTTCAGTGTGTAAAGATGTATTGTGCAGAAGTGCGGTTCCTGAGGATGTGGAGCCTTTATATCAAATGATTAGCGGCTATGCAGAGCGAGGAATAATGCTGCCACGTTCAAGGGAAGTGCTTATGCGCCAACTGGAGCTGTTTATTGTGGCAGAAGTGGACGGCGAAGTCGTCGGTTGTGGTTCTTTATGCAAACTGGGTGATGATTTGGTAGAGATTCGCTCACTTGGTATTTCTGAAGGACATAAAGGTATGGGCATCGGCTCCAAGCTCGTAGAGGGCCTTATTATAGAAGCACGGCGGCAGCGTATCCCTAAGATTATGGCCTTGACTTACGAGGTCTCCTTTTTTATAAAAAACGGGTTTGATGTGGTAAACAAAGAGATTTTCCCTGAAAAGGTATGGACTGATTGCATTAACTGTAGTAAACAAAACAATTGTGATGAAATTGCGGTGTTGAAAATGCTGAACTGACCTGAGAATATCAGGTCAGTTCGTTTTTTTATTGGATCGAGATTTCATCTGCTCGTGGTAAATATTAAGCTGTAATTGCTTGTCTCATTTTTGGGACTTTTCAAGATACCGCCACATCAGCTTGTGATGAGGGTCAAGTTTTGCTGGTATATCTTCAAGTGTCCTTATTGCATCTTCATCACTATCGTTATTATAAAGGTGAATGGAAACAACTCAATCAAAAGGTAAAACATACAGAGAGTAGGCAAGAGTGCAATCAGTACATTGATAAAGCTGCGACGATTTGTTCTCAACCAGCTTTCTCCTTATTGTACAGTAGAGCTCAATATATTATAGAGAATAAGAAGTAAAATTTCTATATTTTTCTTGAAAAATTTATAAAAACGGTTTTGTTGTCCGCAGTGATGAAATCATGGTATTGAAAATACTGATCTGACTTGACAATGATCCGGTCGGTTTGGTATTTTTGTATTATCGGTTAGCACTCATCGCGAACGAGTGCTAATGATTCCATTGAACGATCATGCTATTATGGATAAACACAAGGGGGGATTCGCTTGTTAACCGAACGTCAGAGACTCATTTTGAATGCGATTATTGATGACTACATTCGTTCGGCTGAGCCAGTGGGTTCCCGCAGCATATCCAAAAGGCAGGATGTCGGATTCAGCCCCGCCACGATCCGTAATGAAATGTCGGATTTGGAGGAACAGGGCTATCTGGAGCAACCCCATACTTCTGCGGGACGCATCCCGTCTCATAAAGGCTACCGCTATTATGTGGATCATTTGGTACCACTGGATACGTTGAAGCCTATGGAAACGCGGGAACTAAAAGCCTTTTACGCCGAAAAGCTGAATGCAATGGAACAAGTAATCCAGCATGCATCTGGTATTTTGTCCCATATGACCAATTATACTTCCATCCTGCTTGGGCCGGAGGTTTTTCATACTTCATTGCGTCATTTTCAGCTATTGCCGCTCAACGAAACGACGGCTGTAGCGATTATCGTGACCAATACCGGTCAAGTGGAAAACAAGACAGTGGATATTCCGCCGGGAATTTCGATTTCCGAGATGGAGAAGGTTGTGAATTTGCTGAACAGCAAGCTGGTCGGCGTACCGATTTATCAGCTTAAATCACGTCTTTACACCGCGCTTGGCCAAGAAATGGAGAAGCATGTATCTCATTTTGAGGACGCTATGAAGGTGCTGGACAAAGCACTGGATAATGAATCGGATCAGCGCTTGTATTTGAGCGGTGCGACGAACATGCTAAACCAGCCTGAATTTAAGGACGTTGAAAAGGTCAAACATATTCTCGATCTGCTGGAGGAAACACCGACGCTGCTCAAGCTGATGATGCCTGTCGCCGGGGCACCTGAAATTCAAGTCCGTATCGGCACAGAAAATGATCATGAAGCATTTGCCAATTGCAGTCTGATTACTGCGACGTATGCGGTAGATGGCGAAGCGTTGGGCACAATAGGTATACTGGGTCCGACTCGGATGGAGTATGCGAGAGTTATTAATATTTTGGGTATCCTGTCTAAGGATTTGACCGCAATGCTTACGCAGCGGTTTAAATAGAATAAGACTGCGCATGTTGCGGTACTACATGTCCGCGCCGGGATACGGTATGTATCCTGCGCGGGTGCATTGCTGCGTGTTTTTGCAAAGTAACAGCAATTTGAAATGAAGTGCAGCAAACAAGTTTGAATGTACAAATATGAATGTAATGGTAGTTATGACTTGAAGGAGGTGAAACATTTTGAAGGAAGAACAAGCGTTCCAAGAAGAAAAACAACAAAATGTAAGCACAGAGGAAGCCACTGAGACGAACCAGCAGGAAGAGCCGGTGAACGAAGCGGCAGCACTGGAAGCCCAGGAGGGTGATACAGAACTGGCTAAGCTTCGCGTGGAGGCAGAAGAGAATCAACAGCGGTTTTTACGTGCACAGGCAGATTTTGATAATTTTCGCCGTCGTACGCTAAAAGAGAAAGAGGACCTTGCCAAATATGCATCTATGAAACTGGTTACCGAATTGGTGCCTGTTCTGGATAACTTCGAGCGTGCGCTGGCAACAGCACCGCAAGGAGCGGAGGCTGAGTCATTCACCAAAGGTGTGGAGATGATCTTCCGTCAGTTTGAGAGCGTGCTTCAGGCTGAGGGAGTGACGGCCATGAATGCGGTGGGCCAACCGTTTAACCCTGACTTCCATCAGGCGATCATGCAGGTGGAAAGCGAAGAGCATGAGGAAGGCATCGTCGTTGAAGAGGTGCAAAAAGGATACATGCTGAAGGACAAGGTGCTTCGTCCGGCTATGGTAAAAGTGAGCATGTAGCTTTTTAATATATATTAGCAATAGATCGTTTGCTTTAACTATTTTGGCCTGAGGGCCTCGCATATACAGAAGGAGGAATTGTCTGATGAGTAAAGTAATCGGTATTGACTTAGGTACAACCAACTCTTGTGTGGCTGTTATGGAGGGCGGCGAAGCCGTTGTAATTCCAAATCCGGAAGGCGCGCGCACAACCCCATCGGTTGTTGGTTTCAAAAAAGATGGAGAACGTACTGTAGGTGAAACAGCAAAACGCCAAGCAATCACGAACCCGGATCGTACAATTATGTCCATCAAGCGTCACATGGGTACAAATCATAAAGAAAGCATCGACGGCAAGGAATATTCTGCACAGGAAATTTCCGCTATGATTTTGCAAAAGCTGAAATCCGATGCTGAAGCTTACCTAGGCCAAACGGTAACTCAAGCCGTTATCACGGTTCCAGCTTACTTCAATGATAGCCAACGTCAAGCAACCAAGGATGCAGGTAAAATCGCGGGTCTGGAAGTGCTGCGTATTGTCAACGAGCCAACAGCAGCTGCACTGGCATACGGTATGGAAAAATCCGAAGACCAAACAATTCTTGTTTATGACCTGGGTGGCGGTACATTTGACGTATCCATTCTGGAACTGGGCGACGGTTTCTTCGAAGTTAAAGCGACAAGCGGCGACAACAAGCTGGGCGGCGATGACTTCGACCAAGTGATTATTGATTACCTCGTAACTGAGTTCAAAAAAGATCAAGGCATCGACCTAAGCAAAGATAAAGCAGCTGTACAACGTTTGAAAGATGCAGCGGAAAAAGCGAAAAAAGAGCTGTCCGGCGTACTGACAACGACGATTTCCCTGCCGTTCATTACGGTAGCTGACGGCGTTCCACAGCATTTGGAGTTGAACCTGACTCGTGCGAAATTTGAGGAATTGTCTGAAGGTCTGGTAGAACGTACTTTGGGACCTACTCGTCAAGCGATGAAAGATTCAGGCATGAGTGCCAGCGACATCGACAAAATTGTTCTGGTCGGCGGTTCCACACGTATTCCGGCTGTACAGGAAGCCATTAAGAAACTGACAGGCAAAGAGCCTCATAAAGGTGTAAACCCTGATGAAGTGGTAGCTTTGGGTGCCGCAGTTCAAGCAGGCGTACTGACAGGTGATGTGAAAGACGTCGTTCTCCTCGACGTAACTCCACTGTCCCTCGGTATTGAAACCGCAGGTGGCGTATTCACTAAAATGATCGAGCGTAACACGACGATCCCTACGAGCAAATCGCAGGTGTTCTCGACGTATGCCGACAACCAGCCTAGCGTGGAAATCCACGTATTGCAAGGTGAACGTGAAATGGCAGCAGGCAACAAAACGCTGGGCCGTTTCCAACTGGGAGATATTCCTCCAGCACCACGCGGTGTACCGCAAATCGAAGTTACTTTTGATCTGGATGCCAACGGTATCGTGAACGTATCCGCTACAGATAAAGGTACAGGCAAGAG
This sequence comes from Paenibacillus sp. LT-B23, assembly GCF_059417685.1. NCBI lineage: Bacteria > Bacillati > Bacillota > Bacilli > Caryophanales > Paenibacillaceae > Paenibacillus > Paenibacillus sp. LT-B23. The sequence goes on from NZ_JBSQBM010000004.1 coordinate 58,567, forward strand.
TCAAAAAATTACGATTACATCCTCCAGCGGCTTGAGCGACGAGGAAGTAGAACGTATGATGAAAGACGCTGAGTTGCATGCGGAAGAAGATAAAAAACGCAAAGATCTGGTAGAAGCGAAAAACTCTGCGGACCAATTGATTTACTCCGTAGACAAAACGATCAAGGATCTGGGCGAAAAAGCGGATGCAGGCGAAGTCGAAAAAGCGAATGCAGCTAAAGAAAATCTGCAAAAAACGCTGGAAACTGACAACCTGGAAGACATCAAAAAGGCTACTGAAGAGCTGACTGAGATCGTTCAGCAGTTGTCCGTGAAGCTGTATGAGCAAGCTGCTCAAGAAGCACAGGCTCAACAAGCTCAAGACGGCGCAGCAGACAGCAAAGGCCGTGATAATGTGGTTGACGCGGACTATGAAGTTGTTGACGAAGACAAGAAGAAAGACTAAGCTACGGATCGGGTAGTGGTAGTAGCATTACGGTACACCGGTGCGTTATAATATACTGAATGAAAAGAAGCAGCGTAGCTGCCTTGATAAATAACGATTAGCCGAAGGGTAACAGTTATTTTCAGAATAAATAAGCATATTACGGGTTGTACTGCCTTGAAATGATGGGAAGGTCAAAGCCGGGTCATCCCGTGCCTTTGGCTTTCCTTTTATATGTAGTGCAGACACGTTGTAGGCATGGGGGTGGAACATTGGCTGATAAGCGCGATTATTATGAGGTGCTGGGCGTCGCGAAGGGCGCTTCGGATGAAGATGTTAAAAAGGCTTACCGTAAGCTGGCGCGTCAGTATCATCCGGACGTGAACAAGGCTGCGGACGCGGAAACTAAATTTAAAGAAGTAAAAGAGGCTTATGACGTTCTCAGCGATGGTCAGAAGCGGGCAAGATATGATCAATATGGTCATGTAGACCCAAATCAGGGCATGGGAGGCGGCTTCGGCGGTGGAGCCGACTTTGGTGGCGGATTTGGCGATATTTTTGATATGTTTTTTGGCGGTGGCGGCAATGGTCGACGTGACCCGAATGCACCGCAGCGTGGTAATGATCTTCAATATACGATGACGATCGAATTCAAGGAAGCCGTATTTGGCAAGGAAACCGACATTAACATTGAGCGCACGGAAACGTGTGATACGTGTCATGGTACGGGAGCCAAAAAGGGTACTCAACCACAAACCTGTTCCGTCTGCCACGGTAGCGGACAAGAAGAAGTGGTGCAGAATACACCATTTGGCCGGATGGTTAATCGTCGGGCCTGCTCCAACTGCGGCGGCTCCGGTAAAATCATCAAAGAAAAATGCACTACTTGTAGCGGTTCTGGTCGTGTGCGCAAGCAGCGTAAAATTCATATCCGCATTCCGGCGGGTGTGGATGACGGCGCGCAAATGCGTATCAATGGTGAAGGCGAAGGCGGTGTCAACGGAGGACCGGCAGGTGATCTGTATGTCGTTTTCCGTGTGAAGTCGCATGACTTCTTTGAGCGTGAGGGAGACGATATTTACTGTGAAATTCCGCTGACGTTTTCGCAGGCAGCGTTGGGAGATGAAGTCGAAATTCCGACGCTGACCGAGAAAGTGAAGCTGAAAGTTCCAGCTGGTACACAAACAGGAACATACTTCCGTCTGAAAGGCAAGGGTGTACCAAAGCTTCGTGGCGTAGGTCAGGGTGACCAGCACATTAAGGTGGTTGTGGTAACGCCTAGCAAGCTGAGTGAGGAACAGAAGGAATTGCTGCGTCAGTTCTCTTCGCTTAGCGGTGAGCAGACACATGAGAATGAGCAATCCTTTTTTGACCGTGTGAAGCGCGCCTTCCGAGGCGACTAAGCCAGGGTAGACTCGCGGAGCATCAATCATGAATCGGAGGGAACTGTTCCGCAATTGCGGAGTAGTTCCCTTTTTTATTATACGAAAGAGTGGAAGGAAGCTGTATAAGATTATAACTATGCAAATTCCCGTAAACACATACATAACCATTTTTGTATAAGCATATTGGACTATTTAGATTTAGCATGAAGCGTGAAAGGGTGAGTTCTATCGAAAAGTCACAGCCTAAGCAGCGTCGGGGGAAACCGCTATTCAAGCTCAGAGGGCTGATTACGCTGCTGGTTTGTCTGGTTATGGCACTGGTGCTCCTGCCTGTAACTTTGTTATTTGCCGAGAGAGTTGAGCATGAAACCGAAATGGGACTGGAGGAAAAAGCGATGTCCATCGCACGTACACTTTCCCATACGCCGCTTATTATTGAGCATTTGCAGCAGTCTGATTCGTCTTCCTCCATGCAGAAGTATGTGCAGAAGGTTTCATCTGCTAATCATGTTCAGTTTATCGTAGTTATGGACATGAAGGGCATTCGCAAAACACACCCGGATCCCAGGATGATCGGCAAAGCCTTTGCTGGTGGAGATGAATACACTGCACTTCATGGTCATGAGAGTGTATCTGTTGCGAAGGGAACATTGGGCCTGTCCATGCGCGCTTTTTCTCCCGTATTCAGCTCGACGGGGAAGCAGTTGGGAGCGATTGTCGTCGGTATATCCATGCAAGATGTACTGAGGGCTCAGGGAGGCAATTACCGCCTTATTGCTATCGCCATTGGCCTCGGAATGTTAATTGGTGCCGGAGGGGCTGTTGTGCTGGCCCGTAAAATCAAAAATATGCTGTTTGGTCTGGAGCCACCGGAAATCGCACGCTTGCTGGAGGAACGCAACGCTATGCTGCAGTCCATTAAGGAAGGCGTCATTGCGGTGGATGAATCCGGACGTGTTATGTTAATGAATGCGGAAGCGATTCGTCTGCTCAGGCAAGCGGGAATTGAGGGTATCTCGTCCTCAGGGCAGGAGATTAACACTTATTTGTCCGCTTTTCGATTACAAGAGGTTTTGGCGGCAGGCACTCCACGAATGGATGAGGACATGGAGCTGGGGGGAATAACCTTGCTTACCACCAGTGTTCCGATACGGGTCAAAGGGGGAATTGTGGGAGCAATTGTAACCTTTCGGGATAAAACGGAGGTAAACCAGCTTGCCGAACGTTTGACAGGAGTGTCCCTGTATACGGAGGCGCTGCGTGCACAGGCTCACGAATTTATGAACAAGCTGCATGTCATTATGGGGATGGTACATTTACGAATGTACGATAAACTGGAGCATTACATCTTGGATGCCGTTGAGCATCATCAAGTGGAGATTGGCTCGATTACCCGGCAGATTAGGGACCCAGTGATGGCGGGCTTTGTTTTGGGGAAATTAAGCCGGGCTAGAGAGGTTGGTGTGAGCTTCGAATTGACTCCGGGCAGCTATTTGCCTGAAACCGGTCGAACTCAAACGATTCATGAACTGATATCCATACTGGGGAATCTGTTTGATAATGCCGTGGAAGCGATGGAATCTCTGGAGCACAAGCGGATTACCTTGACGCTTTATTATGAGGAAAATCAGAAGAATGGTTGTCTGACATGTGTAATAAGTGATAACGGACCTGGTGTACCGGAACCTCTTGTAGAGGCGATATTTGAAAAGGGATTTTCGACCAAGGGAGAGTCACGGGGAATGGGGCTTTATCTGGTAACGCAAAGTGTGAAAAGATTAAAAGGAACCATAAAGCTGATTCCGGCTGAGCAAGGGTGCTGTTTTCAGATTAAGATTCCATACACCATAATGGGGAATGATGAGCATGATTAATGTCTTAATTGTAGAAGATGATCCGATGGTTGCTGAGTTTAACCGCAAATATACGGAGCAGATAGAGGGCTTTCGATGTGGAGGCTGGGCTGCTTCCGTGGAAGATGCCAAGGAATTTCTGGAAGAACAAGCGATTGATCTGATTTTGCTGGATGTGTATATGCAGGAAAGCAATGGACTTGATTTGCTGGCTTTTATTCGTGAGACAGGTGTGAATGTAGATGTCATCGTGATTTCGGCTGCAAGCGATATGAACAGTATCAAAAAAGCGATGAATTTCGGCGCGGTGGATTATTTGATTAAGCCGTTTCATTTTAACCGTTTTCTGGAGGCGCTCACGGGTTATCGAGAGCACGTCAGTATCGTGCGTGAGCGCAGCTTGCTTTCGCAGGAGGAGTTGGATCGGCTGCTTTATCATAAAAGCTCGACCAAAGAGCTGGCTCGGCTACCCAAAGGAGTAACCAAATCCACGCTGGCCATGATATGGGACTGTATCCGGCAGCATGAAGCGATGTTATTTTCCACCGAGGATATTGCGGAGAGTGCAGGGATATCCAGAGTATCTATGCGCAAGTATCTTGCTTTTTTGACGGAAATTGAGGCACTTGCCATGGAAACCATATACGGCACCATTGGACGACCTGTTTATCAGTATCGAATTTTACCGCAGGCGGAGGAAATTATGAGCGGTTATATTTAAGCCCTCTTTTTGATTACTTTAATTACAAAAGTGAATGATTAGTTTAAAAACCAAATAAAGCGTTTTCTAAAGTGTAGAATGGAAGCATGGTCATCATTCTTCACTACAAGGAGGGAGCTTTATGGAAAATGCTACAAACCAGCCGGTCATTCAAAAGTGGCAAAAATGGCGTAAAAATCCTGTAGACGGCATCTGGATGCTGGGCAGGATAAAAGTGGGGGTTATTCCGCTTCCGCTTTACGTCGTGATTGCGTTGATTGTATACGCAGCTGCGATTACACAGAGACTTCCGAACGATCTGCTGGGCGGATTTGCTGTCATTATGATTTTAGGCATATTGCTCAGTGATCTGGGGGCGAAACTTCCGCTGCTCAAGCATATTGGCGGTCCGGCCATTCTGTCACTCATGGTTCCATCGTTGATGGTATTTTGGAACATGTTTCCTCCATCTGCGATGGGTGCTGTACACACGCTGATGAAAACCTCGAATTTCCTTTATTTTTATATCGCTTGTCTGGTCACCGGAAGTATTCTGGGTATGGATCGGAAGATGCTGATGAACGGAATTGTCAAAATTTTTGCCCCTATTATAATAGGCTCTATTGCAGCGGTAGCAGTAGGTATGGTGGTGGGTATGGCTTTTGGCTACAGCGCCTATCATACGTTTTTTTACATCATTATTCCGATTATCTCCGGCGGGATTGGAGAAGGGATTCTACCATTGTCCATTTCATATGGATTGGTGCTGGGCAAGGATTCAGCGGTATTCGTATCCCAGTTTATCCCGGCCGCAATCATTGGCAATATTGTTGCCATCATAGGTGCGGGTATTTTGAAAAAAATGGCGGAGAAAAATCCTCATACTTCTGGTAACGGAAAGTTGTTGAAACTTGATAAAGAAGGGGGAAAATTATCTCCGGCGAACCTGGAACAACCTGTTTCGTTTCCATTGATGGGTGGGGGGCTGCTGCTAGCCTGTACTTTCTTTATTGTCGGTAAACTGCTAGAGCCGTATCTTCATATTCCTGGCCCGATTCTGATGATTCTGGCTGCGGCCTTAATGAAGTGTATTCAAGCGATGCCGGCCCAGATAGAGCAGGGAGCTTTTCATTTGTACAAATGTATTGCGGCAAGTCTGACATGGCCATTGATGGTGGGATTGGGTATTTTGTATGTGCCTTTGGATAGTGTGGTCGGAATTCTGACAATTCCTTATGCCATAACCTGCGCATCCGTTGTGGTTGCATTGATTGTTGCTGGATACTTCACAGGAAAATGGATTCACATGTACCCGGTGGAAGCTGCGTTGGTGACCAGTTGTCGTGGCGGATTGGGCGGTACGGGGGATGTAGCGATCCTGTCTGCATCGAATCGTATGGAGCTAATGCCTTTTGCGCAAATAGCAACACGCATTGGCGGGGCAGCCACAGTCATTTTAGCAACCTTGTTACTCAATTTATGGAGCTGATGAGTCTATAGAAAAGCCTGATATCTATAACAAATGTACAGAAAAAATATACAGACATGAAAGGATGGAGAGAAGCATGAGTAGCTTAACAGAAGAGATCAGACAATTACATGAGGGCGGTAAAATGGAGACCCAACCGAAGCAGCTGATTGCAAGCATGGAGGAGCTATCCAAGATATATACACCCGGTGTGGCTGAAATCTGTATGGAAATTGCGAATGATCCAGCCAAAGCGTTTCAATTAACGATCAAGAAAAATACAGTGGCGGTCGTATCGGACGGAACAGCGGTGCTAGGATTGGGAGATATCGGACCAGAGGCGGCCATGCCTGTGATGGAGGGTAAGGCGGTACTGTTCAAACAATTTGCAGATGTAGACGCATTTCCAATCTGTCTCAATACGAAGGATCCTGATGAGATTGTTCAAATTGTCAAAATGATCGCTCCGGCTTTTGGCGGTATTAATCTGGAGGACATTTCTTCACCACGCTGCTTTGAGATCGAGAGACGACTGAAAGAGGAGCTGGACATTCCGGTATTTCATGATGATCAGCATGGTACGGCAGTCGTCGTGTTAGCGGGGTTGGTCAATGCACTGAAGGTATGTGGCAAAAAAATGGAGGATGTCAAAGTGGTATTTGCAGGCATCGGAGCGGCCGGTATGGCCTGCTCCCGTATGCTGCTCAAGGCGGGTGTGCGTAATCTGATTGGCGTTGATCGTCAGGGAGCCATTCATCGTGGCGTGGAATACAGCAACCCGTATTGGACCGAGTACGCGAACATGACCAATCCCCATAATCTGAGTGGTAGTATATCCGAGGTGATTGTGGGAGCAGATGTGTTCATCGGTGTGTCAGGCCCGGATATACTGAGTGTGGAGGATATTCAGAGTATGGCCGTTGATCCTATTGTCTTCGCCATGGCGAACCCGAAACCGGAGATCGATCCAGCTTTAGCAGCGCCTTATGTACGCGTTCTGGCTACAGGCCGCTCTGATTTTCCAAATCAGATTAATAATGTGCTGTGCTTCCCGGGAATTTTTCGGGGGGCACTGGACTGCCATGCTTCGACAATTAATGAAGAAATGAAGCTGGCTGCCGGACTTGCCATTGCTGATGCGATCAGTCCTGAAGAGCTAAGTGAAACTTATATCATACCCAATGTGTTTAATCCGCAGGTAGTCTCTAAGGTTCGGGATGCTGTTGTTCGCGCTGCATGGGAGACAGGAGTAGCTCAGGCAGGTAAAGCTCCTATCGCTGCTTTGAACCCGAAAAAGTTATAGTCTTCACAAACTACTTCCAACCGTTTCAGCCTACTAAGCTCGGTGTTGCCTGTTCCGTTCCGCTTTCGTGGGGAATATAAATCCGTACTAATGAGCAGGATATAGCAAAGCGCAACTGTCTATGTTCTTGAACAGGAGTTGTGCTCAATACCATACAGGGAGTTTTTGGGGATGGGTGAAAAAAATATTTTGGCGTATTTCAAAAGCCCCGAGGAAGCGCAAGGAGCGGCTAGAAAACTGGAAGCTCTCCGGGCATCGGATGTGTCGATAGACCGATTTAGCCGATATCCGCAACAGTCCACGGGCAACGCTGGATTACCTGTATTTTCGGGACAGATTAGCAGCTTGTCCTCACTAACACAGGGAGTGGACTTTACGGATGCAACCCCGGCAATACTGGCTGCGGCCGATCCGTCTGCCAGCGGAATGAGCGATGGAGGACAGGGTGGACCGACAGGCCGCGATATTTTGTTGACCGCTGTGGTGGATGAATCTATTCATCACCAGGCGATGTCCATCGTGGAGCAGGCGGGTGGTATGCTGTGAAAACTTTGGAAGGAGCTGTGACAGATGCCTACAAACAAACGGTTCGATAAAGTGCTGACCAAAACCGAGAAAATCAAGCGTGCGCAATCTGCCAAAAATGAGGATGTTGAGTTCTCGGCAGATCAGGCAGATGCTCAGGATTTGGAAGCGATCCGGCGCAGTGAAGTAGCTGATCGTCGTCAGCAGCGCATCATAAACGACAGCGAGTAACATTCTGGATTAGATTCCAGGGAGGCTATTCCTAATCATCCAAGATGATTAGGAATAGCCTCTTTTTGAACTCATATGCATGTATATAGTACAATATAGAGTATGCATGTGAAATGAGGAGGAAATGAAAACCATGTTGTGGCATGAAATTACAATACATACAACCGAAGAAGCCGTCGAAATGATTTCGAATTTTCTGCACGAAGCAGGTGCGGGAGGGGTTTCCATTGAAGAATCCGGTTCGTTGAACAAACCACGCGATACGTCCTACGGACAGTGGTATGATCGGCCCTTGAATGACATTCCTGAAGGACAAGCGACCATCAAGGGGTATTTTGCCGAAGAAGTTGAGATGGACGTGATCCGTTCGCAAATTGAGCCACGCGTCGAAGAATTGAGAACATTCGATATTGACCCTGGCGAGGTTCGGTATGAGCTGAAAACGGTCAACGAGGATGATTGGGCGAATGCCTGGAAGCAATATTTCAAGCCTTTGCGTGTGTCGGATCGTCTAACGATCAAACCTACTTGGGAAGCCTATGAGCCTGCCAGTGAAGATGAAAAAATTATTGAGCTGGACCCCGGCATGGCCTTTGGCACCGGAACGCATCCCACAACATCACTTTGCCTGAGAGCGTTGGAATCAGTGATTAAGGGTGGAGAAGAAGTTATTGATGTGGGCACAGGCTCCGGCATTTTGGCAATTGGAGCCGTGCAACTGGGAGCGAAGCATGTACTGGCACTGGACCTTGATCCCGTAGCGGTATCCAGTGCGCGGGAAAATACCCATCTGAACGGACTGGAGGAACGCATTACGATTAAAGAGAGCGATCTGCTGTCTGTACTGAATGCGAGCGATCCGACACTAGGTATCCAGTTGCCAGTCAAGCTGGTGGTCGCTAATATTTTGGCCGAAATTATTCTGCTGTTTATTGATGATGTGTACAAGGCTCTGGAGCCAGGTGGTATTTATATCGCTTCAGGGATTTGGAAGAACAAAGAAGAGGTTGTCGAAAACGCATTGAAGGCGGCTGGCTTCGACATTGCCGAAACGTGCCGGGATGAGGATTGGCTGGCGTTTGTGGCGAGAAAGAGGTAACCATGGATTTTTTACAAAGTATTTTTCGTGTGAATTTAAATGTTCTTCCATTTTACTTGCTGGCTGTGATCATATCTTTTACGGTGCATGAGTTTGCACATGCGTATTATGCCAATAAATTTGGCGACCCCACAGCCAAGCTGCTTGGGCGCGTGACTTTAAATCCGGCCGTGCATATTGATCTGCTGGGTACGCTGTTGCTGCTGATCGGGGGCTTTGGCTGGGCCAAGCCTGTTCCGGTTAACCGTGACAATTTTAGCCGTCCGCGCCTCATGGGCATTATTGTTTCGGCTGCCGGTCCGCTGAGTAATCTGCTGCTTGCATTTGTCACTACATTGATCTATGCCATGCTCCTTCATTTTCAAGTGCTCCCAGGTATGGAGAATCAGCGGGTGGCTCAGGCGATCTATTTGTTCATCAATGCACTGATCAATTTGAATCTGTTTTTGTTTATCTTTAACTTGATTCCACTGCCTCCGCTGGATGGATACCGCATTGTGGAAGATGTAGCTCCAACTCCTGTGCGCCGTAAGCTTCAGCAGTTTGAACAGTGGTCCATCTTTATTTTTCTGCTTATACTGGTCATTCCGCAGGTTCGGGCTGTAACGATTGAACCTCTTTACACCTTGGCCCAATTGATCTATATACAGTTTTTGCAGTTCTCTTTTTACATCACCGGATTATTTGGAGCCTAACGGCTCCTTTTTTGCGGGTATGGACAGTAGTATAACAATTGAAGCAGCAACACACTGGTCATGCGGGCGCAAAAGATGATATGATGGTGCTTGGTGATTTATTCGGATATTGTACAGAAAGCCAATGGATAACAGTTATTTTCAGAATAGGTGTGAGAGACAATGCAGCGTTATTTTATTCCGGCAGAGCAGTTTCTGGAAGACCATGTGATCGTGGCGGGTGAGGATGCGCGACATATTGCCAAGGTCATGCGCGGTCGTAGTGGTGACAAAATTATAGTCAGTGACGGGGTATCAAGGGAAGCGCTGGCTGCGCTGGATACGATAGAACAAGATCGTGTGACGGCGACGATCGTCGAGCCGCTGGAGATGACCTCCGAACCGCATGTGCAGGTCACCATTGCCCAAAGTCTCCCCAAGGGAGACAAGATGGAGACCGTTATGCAAAAATGTACAGAAATCGGAGCAGCGGGGTTTGTACCGTTTTTGTCCGAGCGTACGGTCGTGCAGTATGATGCCAAAAAGGAAGGCAAGCGACTGGAGCGCTGGCGCAAGATTGTGAAGGAAGCGGCTGAGCAAAGCCACCGTAACCGGATTCCGGAAATTAGCGCGCCGATGACGTGGAAGGAGCTGCTGGCTTCTTTTTCGCAGTATGATTTGATATGCTATTGTTATGAAAAAGAGCAGGGGCGGCAGCTACGGGACGTGATTCAGCCTTTGGCAGGACAATGGACATCGATGGACAAGCCGCGTGTTCTGCTGGTAGTGGGTCCGGAAGGCGGCTTCAGCGAAGCGGAGAGCCTGGAGGCCGAGCAGGCCGGGGCGCAGTCTACGGGGCTGGGAAGACGTATTTTGCGTGCGGAAACCGCAGGTATGGCTGCATTGGCTTGCATTTTATATGAGTCAGGAGAAATGGGAGGGGTTTAATATGCCGTCAGTGGCATTTTACACATTGGGTTGTAAGGTAAATTTTTATGATACAGAAGCGATTTGGCAGCTGTTCAAAAATGAAGGCTATGAGCAGGTAGATTTTGATGAGCAGACAGCTGACGTCTACCTTATTAATACGTGCACCGTTACGAATACCGGCGATAAAAAGAGTCGTCAGATCATTCGCCGTGCGATTCGTCGGAACCCAGATGCCATTGTGGCAGTGACGGGCTGTTACGCCCAAACTTCTCCTGCTGAAATCATGGATATCCCCGGTGTCGATCTCGTTATTGGTACACAGGACCGGGACAAAATTATTCCGTTTGTACAGGAGATTCAAGAGTCGCGTCAACCTGTGAATGCTGTACGCAATATTATGAAAACGCGTGTGTTCGAGGAAATGGACGTACCTGATTTTGCTAACCACACACGTGCGTTTTTGAAAATTCAGGACGGCTGCAACAATTTCTGCACCTTCTGCATCATTCCGTGGTCGCGTGGTTTGTCCCGCAGCCGCGATGCCGCGAGCATTATGGCTCAGGCGCGTCAACTGGTGCATGCGGGCTACAAGGAAATTGTGCTCACAGGCATTCATACAGGCGGTTATGGTGACGACATGGACAATTATGACCTGTCCGATCTGCTGTGGGATCTGGAGAAGGTGGAAGGGCTGGAGCGTATCCGTATCAGCTCGATTGAAGCCAGCCAGATAGATGAAAAAATGCTCGATGTGCTGAATCGTTCCACCAAGCTGGTGCGTCACTTTCACATACCGCTTCAGGCGGGAGACGACACCGTGCTGAAACGGATGCGCCGTAAATACACAACCGAAGAGTTTTACAATAAAATGCTTATGATTCGCAAGGCGATGCCGGATGTGGCGATTACGACAGATGTTATTGTTGGCTTTCCTGGGGAGACGGACGAAATGTACCGCAACGGCTATGAGCTGATGAAAAAAATCGGCTTCTCGGAAATGCATGTGTTCCCTTATTCCAAGCGCAATGGCACACCTGCGGCGCGTATGGAGGATCAGGTCGCCGAGGACGTGAAAAATGCACGTGTGCATGAGCTGATTGAACTGTCAGAGCAAATGCAACTGGCGTATGCTGAGAAGTTTGTAGGTCAAGTGCTGGAGGTCATTCCGGAAGTTGCGCCGAAAGGGACCGAAGATAGCGGCATGCTTCACGGTTACAGTGACAACTACATTCAACTGGTGTTTGAAGGTTCTGAGGATCTGGTTGGCAAGGTGTGCCGCGTGAAGCTGACGAAGGCGGGCGTTAATGAAAGTGAAGGCCAATTGGTCCGTGTGCTGGAAAATGGACTGCAAACAGCCCTATAATAACTAAAAAAAGCCTGAACAGGCCATAGAGATGGCAAACAAGGATTTCGTCTTTCCTTACAGGGAGGACGGAATCCTTGTTGCGCAAGGAAAGGGGATTACAGGATGGCAGCAAAAAAGGAAATTTCCGCAGGCGGTGTTGTGTACCGTAAACAGGGGGAGCAGCTTGAAATTCAGCTGATTACCGACCGATACGGCAAGGTCTCCTTGGCTAAAGGCAAGATGGAGCCGGGAGAAACGATCGAACAGACGGCTTTGCGTGAAATTCGTGAGGAAACAGGGCTGAACGGACGGATTATCCAGCATGTAGATATGATTGCTTATACGTATCAGCATCCTGAATTTGGGGAAGTGGACAAGGAAGTTCATTATTATCTCGTAGAGGCACTGGATGGGGATTTACAGGCACAGATTGAAGAAATTAAAGGTGTTGCGTGGCATACGCCTGAGGAAGCATGGCGTCTCCAGCGCCAAGGCGGATATGACAACAATGATGTCATTTTGAGCAAGGCGCTGTCCATGCTTGGAATTAACGTTTGATGATGTTGGGAGACATACGATTCTCCAAACGTGTCCATACAGGTAAATAGCAGACTGGCAAGACAAGCAGAGAGCTGATTACGTTAAACAGGGTTTGAGCATGAGCGACCTTGGCTCCCGGCTCGGCGGATATCCAGGAGGCTGCCATTTCCAGCCCGGGGATCAGCGGCATAAACATCAACGCCCCGCCTACGTTCAGCAGTACATGGGACCAGGCCACAAATTTGCCGGATACGCTGCCGCCAACAGCGGCAATCAGCGCGGTTACACAGGTGCCGACATTGGAGCCGATGACGATGGCGATTCCCACATCGGCTGGCAAAGCTCCCGCAGCCGCAAGGCTGATCGCCATGCCAATAACGGCGGCGCTGCTGTGAACCAGTGCGGTAAGGCATGCTCCGGCGGCGAAGGCCCACCACATGTTGGCTCCGGCGTGGTCAAGAAACCAGCGGAACAGCCCGGCCTGCTCAATCCAAGGGCCGACTGTTTGCATCACTCGGATACCCGCAAGGATCAGCGAAAATCCGGCAAAGGCGAGGCTGATATATTGTACAGCCTGTGGTCGGCTGAGTTGATTGGGGCTGGATGGTGGCCCGGCAGGCGCATACTGGCGGCTGGAGACAGCCTCGCCCCACATGACGGCGGCACTCCAGCAAAGCAGCGAGCCGCAGAGCAGCGGAACAGCCAGTTTGCCTAGCTGGAGCCCCATCAGCTCGGTGGTCAGACAGGTACCAATATTGGTGCCGAGGATGATGCCGAGCGTGCGGCCGTAGGTCAACAGCCCGGCGTTGACCAGTCCGATGGTCAGCACCGTGACAGCGGTGCTGCTTTGCAACAGGGCGGTAATACCTGAGCTGAACAGCATGCCCCGCCAAGGGGAAACGGTGGCCCGATTCAGCCAGTGCGTGAGGAAGGGGCCAGCCAAATGCCGGAGGGCCGCTTCCATCAGCTTCATTCCGCCCAAAAAAATAAGCAGCCCGCCGCACAGCGGCAAAATAACATGAATAAACACGGCCATGAACCCCTCTTCTAAGGTTATGAATTGAATTGCGCTTATGTAACAGCCTATGACCTGTCGAGGACAGCCATGACAAGCTTGACCGAGCTGTTTTTTAGGAAAACGAAAATTTTTATAGAGCTTCACAAGCTTTAAAAGTGTGACATCGATATAAAGGCGGGCAGTAGCGGAGCGGTTCATTTGAATCTGAAGAAGCGCCAGCGTTCGCCTTTGCGGTGGGATTCTTACCTTTAAATGTTCTACCTAATCCCAAGAATCCCATTGCAACAGCGATCGTAAGATCAAATGAACCGCGGAGCCGCCCCCCTATCGAACACCACATTTTTAAGGACTTTGAGTAACCTAAGAATGGGAGTGAAGGACTTTGCCTTCAGTAATATTGGAACGCAGCCGCAAAAAAAGGCTGGAGCACGCGCACCCCTGGGTGTTTAAAAATGAAATAGCCAAGGTGGAGGGTGAACCGGAGGCAGGTGAACTGGTCAATATCGTAAACCATCAGGGCCGTTATTTAGCGACGGGTTACTATAATCCAGCCTCACAAATTACGGTGCGTGTGATGTCCTACGAGCCGCTTGAAGCGATGGATCAAAGCTTTTTTGCCAATCGCTTCCGAGATTGTCTGGAGCACCGTGAACGTTTTGTAACCGGGGGAGACGCGTATCGGCTGGTATACGGCGAGGCTGATTTTTTACCCGGGCTGATTGTAGACCGTTTTGGCGACGTGTTGGTTGTACAATTATTAACGCTCGGCATGGATCGCCGCAGGGAAGAAATCAGGGATGCACTCGTTGAAGTGATTGGCCCTGTCGGTATATATGAGCGCAGTGATGTATCCATCCGTGAGCTGGAAGGACTGGAACAGACCAAAGGGCCTTTATATGGCGACTGCCCGCGTCATGTTGTGGTAACGGAAAATGGCTTGCGTATCAAGGTTGATATTGTAGAGGGCCAGAAGACAGGCTACTTCTTCGACCAGCGTGAGAATCGTGCGGCGATTGCACCGCTCATGACGGGTTGGGGAGGGCGCAGCGGAATTACGCTACAGGAAGTTGCAACAGAGCAGGGTGACGCTGGCACAGCGGTCATGAAGCCTGTGAACAAAAGCGGTAAGGTTGTGGAGTTTCCATTCTGGGATGGCGCAACCGTGCTGGAGTGCTTTTCACATACGGGAAGCTTTACGCTTAATGCCTGCAAATACGGTGCTAAAAAAGTAACTTGTCTTGATATTTCCGAGCACGCGATTGAAAGCGCACGGGATAATGTCAAGCTGAACGGATTTGAGGAACGTGTGGAGTTTGTCGTGGACGATGCTTTCCAATATTTGCGCAATCAGGTTAAAGGCGTAGAGGAACGCACCGCGCGGGCCGGAGGTAAAGGAGATACATCCAAGCCGCTAACAGCAGGGGGCGGACATACCTTTGATGTAGTTATTCTTGATCCACCAGCCTTTGCGAAAACAAAGAATGCGGTCAAAGGAGCTACGCGGGGATATAAGGATATAAATCTGCACGGGATGAAGCTGGTCAATGAGGGCGGCTATTTAGTGACTGCGAGCTGCTCATTTCATATGCGACCGGAGCTGTTTCTGGACACGATTAAGGAAGCGGCGGCAGATGCCGGAAAAATCCTCCGTCTGGTGGATTGGAGAGCGGCTGGCAAGGATCATCCCCAAATTTTAGGTGTGGAAGAAGGCCATTATTTGAAATTCGCCATTTTTGAGGTGCGCAGCCGAACACAACTGTAGAATTTATAGACTGTTAACCGCATTATAAGGTAGCGGATCAAGTAGATTAGGCTTGTTTTATCCATAAATCAGTCCTGTAGAGAAGGCAAACAACAAGCCTGATTGCGGGACTGTTTGTTTTTTGAGGGAGGATAAAATGCTACAAGATGGCAAACGTACGTTCTTTTCTCCCTTGCCTCATATGCTATACTGTTGAATAGAATGTTGTTCGTTGGAAAGGAGGCCGCATCATGTCGGTCCGTTTGTTAATTGGCCGCTCAGGCAGCGGAAAAAGCACGTTAATCCGCCGTGAAATGACGGCTATGCTACGCGAGGAACCGCTAGGTAAGCCAATGTTGTTACTTGTGCCGGAGCAATCGTCATTTGCTTCCGAGCACGCGCTGCTTACTGAAGCCGGAAACGATATTCAGGGGACGGTGCGCGCCCAGGTGATGGGATTCCATCGTCTTGCCTATTTGGTCATGCAGGAAACCGGGGGTTCGGCACTGGTACCTGTGACGGAGGAAGGCAAGAAGATGCTTTTATATAAAATTATTCGTCGTCGCAAGGATGAACTGAGTTTATTTAAGGATTCGGGAGACCAGTTGGGATTTGTGGATCGGTTAAATACGTTGTTTACGGAGCTGAAGCAGTACGGGAATGATACCCGGTCTGTACCGGAGCAACTGGAGCGAATGAATGCGGCGGGGGAATCGACTCCGATTTTGCGCGGCAAGCTCAAGGATATCAGTCTGATCTATGAGGATTTTGAAAGAGAGCTTGCGCTTAAATATATTGACGGCGAGGATACACTGCGTATGCTGGCGGAGCAGATTGCCGAATCTTCCATTGTACGAAGAGCGGATATTTGGATGGATGGCTACCGTAGGTTTACGCCGCATGAATATAAGGTGGTGGAGCAGCTTATGCTGCACGCTTCTTCGTTGACGGTCGCGCTGACTTGCAATCGCAGCTACGAGAGTGGACAGCTTCCGCATGAACTGGATTTATTTCATCCTGCGGCGGGTACCTATGTAAAGCTTAAAGGGATGGCAGACGAGCTGATGATCGAGACGCAGACACAATTGCTGCGACCTGATCCGCTTCCGAGATTTAAGGACCGTCCGGCGCTGGCGTATCTGGAGGCAGATTTTGAACGGCGCGCGGGGTATCGGAATCAGGAACGATCTATGCCGCAGCAGCAGATGCGAGAGCGATGGAAAAACAAACAGCCAGAAGAAATCAAACTGTATGCGGCAGCGAACCGACGTGTGGAACTGGAGGGTGCAGTGCGCGAAATGCGCCGCCTGGCCCGAGATGAGGGAGCACGTTATCGGGAAATGGCTCTGTTTGTACGCCAGATTGAGGATTATGAGCCGTGGGTGGAGCCGATATTCAAGCAATATGAGGTTCCGGTATTTCTGGATCAGCGCAGAAACGTATTACATCATCCGTTGGTGGAAATGATCCGGGCTTCGCTGGATATTGTCCAGCGGCGTTGGCGGTACGAGGATGTATTTCGTGCGGTCAAAACGGATCTTCTGTTGCCGCAGGATGGGCGGGTCAGCCGCGAGGATATGGACCGTCTGGAAAACTACGCATTGGCCTGCGGGATACAGGGCAGCCGCTGGACAGACGGAAGGCCTTGGCAGGCGGTACCCAGCCTTTCGCTGGAGCTGGAGGAACAGGAGCGAAATCGTCAACGGGACGAAACGCTGGATCTAATGGAGCTGTGCCGCGATGTGATCGTGACGCCTTTGCGGGCGTTTGAGAAACGTCTGGGTAAGGCCCGCACTGCGCTTGAGAAGTGTGAAGCCGTGTACTTCTTACTGGAGGATGCGGAAATTGGCCATAAGCTGGATGACTTGATCCATCAGGCCGAGGAAGCGGGAAATCCCGAGCAGGCCAAGGAGCATCGTCAGGTATGGGATGCGGTGCTTGAGTTGTTGGATCAGATCGTCGAAATGATGGGTGACGAGAAGTTGGACACTTCTTTGTTTGCAGGTGTGCTGGAAACGGGGCTGATAGAATACCGCATGGGTCTTGTTCCTCCAGCTCTGGATCAGGTGCTGGTAGGAAACACAGACCGTACACGTGTAGCGGGAATTCAGCATACCTTTGTGCTGGGTATGAACGAAGGTGTGATGCCGGCTGTATTTCATGAGGACGGCGTGCTGAACGAGCAGGAAAGGACCGCCTTGAATGAACGGGGCGTAGAGCTGGCGCCGGATATGACAAGACGTTTGCTGGATGAACGTTTTCTCGCGTATACCGCGCTCACGTCAGCAGGAAGCAGTCTGTGGATGAGCTACGCCGTGACCGACGAAGAGGGCAAGTCGTTGTTGCCGTCAGAGTTGGTACGACATGTCCGTCAACTGTTCCCTGCTCTGGAAGAGCACCCGTTGGCTGCCTATCCTTTGCCTGGGGACCCGTGGATGACGCAATGGGAGTATGCTTCCCATCCGTCCGAGGCATTGCCGCAGCTGATCGCGCAATTCCGGCAATGGCGGCATGGTGGAGAGATTTTATCTCCCTGGTGGGAGGTATACAACTGGTATACGCGCCAGCAGGGGCGTGAAAAGGACAAGCTGCGTCAGTTGCTGACCTCACTTTTTTACGAAAATCATGCTGAAATGCGGAAAGAAACGAGTCGTCGTCTGTACGGCAGCATGCTGCGTACCAGCGTATCCCGTATGGAACGTTTTGTCGCTTGTCCGTTTTCGCATTTTGCTTCTCATGGTCTTCGCTTGAAGGAGCGCCAAATGTATCGGCTAAAGGCACCGGATATCGGGCAACTGTTCCATGCGGCGCTCGGAGAGATGGCGATTAATTTACGTAAACGGAACGTGAGCTGGGGTAGTCTCAGTACAGAGGAATGCCGACAAGAGGCGGAATCGACGGTGGAGCGTTTGGCTCCCCGCCTGCAAGGCGAGATTTTAATGAGCTCCAAGCGGTACGGGTACATTTTGCGCAAGCTGAAAGACATTGTGAGTCGGGCTTCGCTGATTTTGGGAGAACATGCCCGTAGAGGAAGCTTTGAGCCACTGGAGCTGGAACTGGGTTTTGGGCCGGGAGAAAAGCTTCCTCCTCTGACCTTTCGATTGGACAATGGTGTGGTGATGGAAATCGTCGGACGAATTGACCGCGTGGATGTGGCAGAGGGAGAACAAGGCTTGCTTTTACGCGTCATTGATTACAAATCCAGCCAAAAGGATCTCAAGCTGCATGAGGTGTACTATGGCTTGTCCTTGCAAATGCTCACGTACCTGGACGTTCTGCTGAATGCGGCGGAGGAATGGCTTGGCGAGACGGCTTATCCGGCGGGTACGCTGTATTTTCACGTCCACAATCCGATGTTGCAGTCGCCGAATGGTCTGAGCGCGGAACAGGCCCGTCAGGAGCTTTTGAAACGCTTCAAGATGAAAGGACTATTGCTTGCCGATCGGAATGTGGTTGGTCAAATGGACACGGCACTGGACAAGGGGTATTCCTCCATTTTGCCAGTTGCGGTAAAGGCGGACGGCAGCTTTTACAGCAGTGCGTCTGTCGCTTCGCCGGAACAGTGGGATAGCCTGCTGGCTTCGGTACGCGATAATATCCGAACGATTGGGACACGCATGACAGAGGGCGATGTGGCGATTGAGCCTTATCGTATCCAGCAAGAGACGGCATGCACCTTCTGTTCTTTCAAACCTGTTTGTCAATTTGACGACAGTCTGGAAGGCAGCGGCTACAACCAATGGGGGAAACCCGGCAAGGATCAGATCTGGAGTCTGCTCGGTCATACACAGGAAGGGAAAGGAGGAATGGACCCATGATAAGTACATCAAGCACCAATGGCATACCCAAGCCGGAAGGTAGTATATGGAGTGATGACCAGTGGCGTGCAATTTCCGAATCCGGCAACAACATGCTGGTAGCGGCAGCGGCGGGGTCTGGTAAAACGGCGGTGCTCGTAGAGCGCATTATTCGTAAAATCGCCGATCCCCGGCTCGGTTTCAGCGTGGATCGGCTGCTGGTAGCGACCTTTACGAAGGCTGCCGCCGCCGAAATGCGCCAACGTATCCGCGAAGCCTTGGAACGTGCGCTGGAACAGGAGCCGGATAGTGAGCATGTACGTCGCCAGCTATCGCTACTAAATCGAGCCTCGATAACGACGCTCCACTCTTTTTGTATGGAGGTCATTCGCAGGCATTATCAGGCCATTCCCCTTGATCCCGGTTTTCGGATTATGAATGAGCATGAGACGGAATTGCTGCGTCAGGAACTGCTGGAAGAACTGTTTGAGGAAAAGTATGAGGCTAACGATGAAGGCAGCACGTTTCGCAGACTGGTGGACTGGTTTAGCGGTGAGCGTACAGATGATGCGATGTATGTGCTTGTTCAGCGCTTGTACGATTTTTCGCAAAGTCATCCCTGGCCGGAGCATTGGCTGAGGGAGATGGCAGCAGCGTTCCGTGTAGAAGATGTGGCGGCTTTGGGAGAAACTCCTTGGGTCCGCAGCATTTTGGCGGATGCGGCACTTTCGCTGCGCGGAGCAGCAAGCCTGCTGGAGCAGGCGTATGAGACGGCTATGCAGCCCGGCGGCCCTGCGCCTTATGCAGTGACGCTGCAAGAGGATGCGGCGATGGTGAAGGGACTATTGCAGGAACTGGAGACACAGCCGTGGGCATCGCTGTATGATCACTTTCAGATAGTGGCCTTTGGCAAGCTCAAGCCGGTCAAAAAGGATCAGACCGAGCCTGCATTGCAGGAACGGGTCAAGGCACTTCGTGAGGCAGCCAAGAAAATGATTACGGATATGAAGGCTTCCCTGTTCGGCAGGAGGGCAGAAGCCTATTTGGAGGAACTGCATGGGGCAGCTCCTCTGATGGACGAACTAGTGGAGACCGTTATTTTATTTAGCGAACGATTTCAACAGCACAAGCAGTCCAAAGGGCTGGTGGATTTCGGAGATTTGGAGCACTATTGTCTAAAAATATTACGTCATCCCGACTCCACTCCGCACAGACTGCTGCCTTCGGATGCTGCGCTCGAATACAAGGAGCAATTCGACGAGGTGCTATTGGATGAGTATCAGGATACGAATACGGTACAGGAGGATATCGTCAGACTGGTATCCCGTGAAGAACCGGGTAACCGTTTTATGGTAGGGGACGTGAAGCAGAGTATTTATCGGTTTCGGCTGGCGGAGCCGGGTCTGTTTTTGAACAAATACCAGCGATACGGTATGCAGGAACAGGAAGATGGCTTTTTAATTGATCTGGCGCGTAATTTCCGCAGTCGGGTGGAAGTTGTCGATGCGGTCAATTTGGTGTTTCGGCAAATCATGAGCGTGGATGTGGCGGAAATTGAATACGATGAACGGGCATGGCTGGCGCATGGTGCTTCTTATCCCGAGCAGACGGAAAAGGATGCTACATCCCAGTATGCACCTGAACTACTGTTAATTGATAAAGGCGGGCGCGGTCTTTCGGAGGCTTCGGAACTGTCCGAAACGGGGGATGAGTCTGCTTTACAGGAAGGTGAATTGGCCGAGCTTGCGGAGCTGGAAACAGCACAATTGGAAGCTCGCGCAATCGCGCAACGGATTAAGGAGCTGACGGGAGATACAGGACAACCGCTGTTGATTTATGACAGAGGGTTAAAAGCAATGCGTCCGGCAGTCTTCGGTGATATTGTCATTTTGCTCCGTTCGGCAAGCATATGGGCACCGCTGATTGTGGAAGAGCTGCGTCTTGAGGGCATTCCGGCATCCGGGGAGCAGACGACAGGCTTTTTCAAAGCAACGGAAGTTGAGGTGATGCTGTCTCTGCTGCACATTATTGATAATCCGCAGCAGGACATCCCGCTGGCATCTGTGCTTCGTTCACCGATTGTAGGCTTGACCGAGGATGAGCTGGCACAAATCCGGCTGCAAAAGCCGGACGGACTATTTTATGGCGCTCTGCTGGCGGCGGCTGAGGCTGACCATACACAGGATAGCGAAAATGGAACGTCCAGCGACATGCTGGAATTGGAGCTTTTCGCAGGAGATTCGACAAATGCCTCTGATATGGATGACAGGAATAGCGGAAATACGTTGCCTGCCCGACTGCGTTCGTTTTTGCGCGATTTGGGAGTGTGGCGGCAGGAAGCAAGACAAGGCAGCTTGAGTGCACTGATTTGGCGTTTGCTGGAGGAGACGGGGTATCTGGATTGGGTAGGTGGATTGCCCGGCGGCTCTCAACGTCAGAGTAATTTGCGGGCGCTGTATGACCGGGCGAGACAGTATGAGACTTCAACCTCTAACCGGGGCCTGTTCCGATTTTTGACCTTTATTTCCCGTTTGCGAGAGCGAGGCGGTGATTTGGGTTCATCCAGTGGCGGTACTGAACCCGATCAGGCTGTGCGCATTATGACGATTCACAAGAGTAAAGGACTAGAATTTCCTGTTGTGTTCATCGCCGGAACGGCTAAAATGTTCAATCAGCAGGATCTGAATGCGCCGTTTCTGCTGCATAAGGAGCTGGGGTTTGGTCCCAAATATGTGGAGGAACAAAATCGGGTCAGCTACCCGACGTTGCCTAATTTGGCGATCCGTCGACGCTCCCAGCTGGAGCTGTTGGCTGAAGAAATGCGGGTGCTGTATGTGGCGCTTACGCGTCCGCGTGAAAAGCTTATTATGACCGGAACGGTAAAGGATCTTGCAGCACGCGCAGCGGGTTGGGCACGTGCCAAAGAGCATACAGAGACAGTTTTACCCGATTATATGCTGGCGGCAGGCCGCAGTTATCTGGACTGGGTAGGTCCTGCGTTGATCCGACATCCTTCTGCTGCTGTACTTAGAGAAGTGGCAGGGGATCAGGAGGGGTACTATCACAGGCTGGAATATATGCCGGGCGGGGATTGGTTATTCAGAATCATAGCTTCGGAGACTCTTTTCGGCTCTCGTTTGAATTTGGACTCTGACGAGGAGATCGTTAATGTAGAGCGTCAGGAGAAGACGGAAGCATTGAAAAATGCCGAGTCGATCGATAAAAGGTGGCTCTCATCCAACTCCGCATCGGTTAGTCCAACGGATATTACAACAAGGGTTGATTCAGATATTGCCGCTGCGCTTTCCTGGTCCTATCCGTATGAACGGGCAAGCAAGACGGCGGCGAATACAACGGTCACCGAAATGAAAAGATGGCTGGCGATGCAAGAAGCTGGATCGGAGGATTGGCTGAATCTGTCTTCTTTCCAGGTAGCGGAGTTACCAGAGGAGATGGGAGAATCTCAGACTGGGGGAAATCGACTACACTTGCGCAGACCCAAATTTATGGGCAATCGGCGATTGACGCCGACGGAACGTGGAACGGTGTACCATACGCTGTTTCTCCATTTGCCGCTGGATGGTGTGATGAGCGCCGAGGTGATTGAGGAGACGAAGGCTCGTCTGTTGAATCAGCGCTTATTGCTGGATGTTCAGGCGGAGGCCTTAGATACGGATAAAATATTGCGCTTTTTCACCGGCGAGCTGGGTCGTAGATTGCTGGAGGCCTCCCACGTTCAGCGTGAGCTTCCGTTCACCTATACGATAGGAGCCGCTGATTTTTGGAGCCGCAGCTTGCCGTCGATGCTGTCTGCACAGGAAATAGAGCCAGGAACCGAGCGACAGGAGGAAAACATGACGTCAGAGCCTGGTCACGATGACAGAGTGCTGATGAATGGGATTATTGACTGCCTGTTTGAAGGGCCAGAAGGGCTGGTTTTGCTTGATTACAAAACAGACCGGGTTTCTGAATATAGGACGGTGCCGAATTTAACGGAGCAATATCGTTTTCAACTGGAGCTGTACGCCCATGTGATCGAAGATATTACAGGTCAAAGGGTTGCTGAAAAGTGGTTGTATTTTCTGGAGGCTGGGGAAAGTGTGCGATTGTAGCTATTTAATGGACGAAATAGATAGGGAGAGAGGAGGAACAGCATGCGGATTTTGCATACGGGAGATTGGCATTTGGGGAGAACGCTGGAAGGGCGAAGCCGTTTGAAGGAGCAGGAGGCGTTCCTGGAAGAATTGGCGAAAATGGCTGACGATCAGCAGGCAGATCTGATTATGATGGCTGGAGATGTGTATGACTCGGTCAATCCTCCAGCCGCCGCTGAGCAGCTATTTTATGAAACGTCTGCCCGTTTAACGGCTGGAGGAAGACCGTTGGTCGTTATTGCGGGTAATCATGATCAGCCGGAACGGGTATCCTCAGTTACGCCGCTGGTGAGCCAGCGCGGAATTACGTTGCTGGGGCTGCCCAGCGGGGAAGCGGTGCGGATTCGCACACCGCGTACAGGAGAAATGGCGTGTATCGCAGCCTTGCCTTATCCTTCGGAGTCCCGCTTGAATGAGCTGTTGTCCGAGGACGGAGACGAAACGGTGTTGCGAGAGGCTTACAGCCGTCGTGTGGGGATGCTGATGGCACAGCTCGGTACGGCGTTTCGGCCTGACACCGTTAATCTGTCCATGAGCCATATTTATGTGCTTGGTGGGCTGGAGTCGGATTCGGAGCGTCCGATTCAGGTCGGGGGCGCGTATACAGTAGATCCGTCTGCACTAAGTATCGGGGCGCAATATACGGCTTTGGGGCATTTGCATCGTCCTCAATATGTGAAGGGCGATGGGCTGATGCGCTATAGCGGATCTCCGCTGGCTTATAGCTTTTCTGAAGCAGGGCAGGCCAAATCGGTCACGCTCATTGACGTGGTTGCAGGCAAGCCCGCACAGGTCGAGGAGCTGTATATTACGAGTGGACGGCCTTTAGTGAAATGGCGGGCACGGGGAGGTCTGGAGGAGGTGTATCGCTGGCTGGACGAAGGGCTGGATGCGGACGCCTTTATTGACCTGGAAATTACGCTGGAGGAAGCGATGTCTCTGGGAGATATTCAGCGGCTGCGTAAAAGCCGTGAAGGCATCATTCATATCCGCCCGATGTATCCTGAAATGGCGGCGGCACAGTTGGAACATCAGCGCTCAGAGCTGCCGGTTCACGAGCTGTTTCGGGCTTTTTATCAACGGCAAACGGGCGGCGCACAGCCGGATGACGGACTGGTGCAGCTATTTTTGGAGTTGGTGGAGCAGGATGATGCAAGGGACCAGCCCGAGGAGGAGGATGTATGAAACCGATTCTTCTGAAATTGGCGGGGTTGCAAAGCTACCGGGAGTCGCAGGAAATCCATTTTGACGAATTAACCGAAACTGGGCTATTTGGAATCTTTGGCCCGACAGGCAGCGGGAAATCGACGTTGCTGGACGCGATTACGTTGGCTATGTATGGCAAAGTAGAGCGGGCGGTAAATGGAACACAGGGTATCATGAACCATGCCGAGGATACGCTGTCCGTCGCGTTTACGTTCGAATTGATGTCAGCCCAAGGTCCTCGTCGTTATCGTGTGGAGCGCCGATTCAAACGGGCTGGGGGCGTATCGGTGAATAATACGCTTAGCCGATTTATCGCGTTCACGGAGGACGGCGAGGAAGTGCTTGCTGACAAGGTGCAGGATGTGACCCGTTGTGTGGAGGAGTATATCGGCCTGAAAATGGACGACTTTACACGTGCTGTTGTATTGCCACAGGGGAAGTTTGCCGAATTTTTATCTTTAAAGGGCAGTGAACGCAGACAGATGCTGCAGCGTTTGTTTCATTTGGAAAAGTACGGAGACCAGCTCGCACAGAAGCTGAGCCGCCGTGTGAAGGACAATGACGCTGCACTGAAAGCACTGGAAGCGGAGCAGCAGGGTCTGGGAGATGCGGGTGCCGAAGCGCTTGAACAAGCAGAACAGCGGCTCAAAGAGGCTTTTGCCCATGCGGAGGTCTCACGCCGCGAGCTGGAACGGGTGTCGCGCGAGACGGAAGCGCTGAACAAAATCCGTGAGCTGGTCATGGAGCGCAGCCTCCGGGCGAACGAACTAGAGCAGCTGACAGCACTGGAGCCGGACATTGCTTCGCTGGAGCGCAAGCTCCGTCAGGCCTCCGCAGCTGAGGCATTGCTGCCTGCGCTGACAGATTGGAAGGAAGCTGTTGCCGAAGCGGATAAGCGACGGAAGGCAGCCGAAGAAGCGGCGGTGCAGGCGACATTGGCGCAGGAGGCGGCGGTTGTGTCTGTGCAAGCCGATGAGCAGGCCCGGCAAGCTCTGGGTGCAGAGGAACCAAAGCTGTTGCTTCGAATCGACCAATTGGAGCAGGCGCTGCAACTGGAGCGTGATACGGAAGCGTTGCGGACAGAACGTGACCGTCTGGCGGCAGAGCTTGCACAGAGTGAGCAAACCCTTGCTACATATGCCGAAGGACTCGCCAAGGAGCAAGAGCTGCAAGCGCGAGGATCGAAGCGGCAGCAGGAGCTTCAACAGGAATTGAAGCAAAATGAAGTGCGTGCAGATGAACGGCGAATGCTTCAAGAGGCCGTGCAGCGGCTTCAACAACTGGAGACGGCGGATGAGCAGCTGCGCGAAGCAGAACAGGAGTGTGTCACGCAGGAGCAACGGCTTGCCCAGGCTGACGAACGACTGAAGCTGACGGAGCAGGAGACACTTGAGGCGGAGGTACGACGTTCCGCCCTTGCCGTGCAGGCGGCTGAGGGTATCGAGGCGCTGCTTACGCTAGAGGCAGAGATCACCGCCGATGTGTCCGCGCTGGCTGGCGAGGAAGAGCGGCTTCGCCATGAGCTGCGCGCCGAGGAGCTGGGCCGCCTCGCGCAGCACCTCGCCGCCGAGCTGCGCGAGGGCGAGCCGTGCGCGGTGTGCGGCTCGCTGCACCACCCTGCGCCCGCCGCCACCACGACCCACGGCGCGGATGCCGCCGCGCCGGACGAGCTGCACCACCTGCGGCTAGGCTTGCAGGAGCTGCGCCTTACGCTGCGCCAGCAGCTGCACGAGCAGCGCAGCCTGCTGGCGCAGTCCACCGCCCCAGACGCCATCGGCGCGGCCGCCACGGGCGAGCCGGCCGCGCCCACCGCAGCGCCCGCCGCGCCGCGCGGTGTCGCCGCCTGGGCGGAGCGCTGCGCGGCGCTGGAGCAGGCGACAGCTGAGCTTGCCGCCCGTGCGCGTGCGCTGCCTGCAGAGGCGCACGCGTTACGCGAGGCGGACGCCGCCGGACAGCAGCGGCGTATTCGCGCAGCCGCCGAGCAAGAGGCGGCTGTTGCAGCGCTAACGCAGGCGCGGAGCAAGCGCGAGGCATGCACCACGCGCAGCGGGGCATTGCGCGCCGAATGGGCGGCGCAGCTGCCGGACGTTGCTCCGGGCGAAGCCGCGGAGCGCTACCGCGCCATGCAGGAGCGCGACGCGCGCGCAGAAGAGCTGCGGTCCCGGCTGGAGACGAGCGTGACTTTCCTGGAGGAGAAGGCGGCGCGTGTTCAGCAGATCCAGCAGAGCATCATTGAGGAAGACAAAATCATTATTGCCCGTCGTACCGGACTCCAAAACAAAGATGATTCGCTGCGTGAAAAAATGGTTCAACTCCGCAAGTGGGTTGGAGAAGACCATGCGGATTCCTTGCTGGAAAAAGCGAACTCACGCCTTCGGGGGCTGAAAAACGGAGCCGAGACCGCCGCACGCCGCCGCGCTGAAGCGGAGGAACGCAAGCAGCAAGCCGTTCATGCTTCGCTGATTGCCCGGCAGGCATCCGATTCGGCAGAAGAAAGACGGCAGGTATCGGAGTCCCGCTGGAGCAGTCGTCTGGAAGCCTCCCCTTTTGCTACGGAAGCAGAGGTCGTGGAATGCTGTCTCGGGCCGGAGGAAGCTGCACGTTATGAACGTGAAGTGAGTCTGCACCGGGAACGTGAAAAAGA
Organism: Paenibacillus sp. LT-B23; assembly: GCF_059417685.1. NCBI lineage: Bacteria > Bacillati > Bacillota > Bacilli > Caryophanales > Paenibacillaceae > Paenibacillus > Paenibacillus sp. LT-B23. Next base: position 85,604 of record NZ_JBSQBM010000004.1, read on the forward strand.
GCTGTCCTCCCGTTTAAAACATGTGGAAGAACAGCTAGATGGAGCAACAGTGACCGAGGAGCAGTGGGCAACGGCCTCCACGCAATTGCGTGATTGCCGTACACGCGACGAAGAGGCACTCCAGAATCGTGCCAAGGCTGAGCGTGATTTGGAGGATTTGCAGCATCGGCATGTCCGCTGGATGGAGCTGGAGTCCAATCGCGCTCATTTGCGCAGCGAGGCAGAAAAGATGGCCAAGCTCCAGTCCGTTTTCCGGGGCAACGCCTTCGTCGAATACATTGCCGAGGAGCAGCTAATGCAGGTCAGTCAGTCGGCTTCACGCCGTTTACGTTTTCTGACCAAGCAGCGTTATGCGCTAGAGGTAGACTCCAGCGGTGGCTTTGTCATTAGTGACGATGCCAACGGCGGAGTCAAGCGTCCGGTATCGACCTTGTCCGGCGGGGAAACGTTCCTGACCTCCTTGTCGCTTGCGCTCGCGCTGTCAGCCCAGATTCAATTGCGCGGCCAGTACCCGCTGCAATTTTTCTTTCTGGATGAAGGCTTTGGAACATTGGACCCTGAACTGCTGGACACCGTCATTACCTCGCTGGAAAAACTGCATCACGATCAACTGTCAGTCGGCGTGATCAGCCATGTGCCCGAGCTCCGGGCTCGTCTGCCGCGCAAGCTGGTCGTTCTTCCCGCAGAGCAGGCCGGAGGCGGCTCCCGCGTGGTTATGGAAACATTTTGAAGCGACGTGATACAGATCACAGATACAGTTTCAAAGTATTGTTATAATACAGTTAAGCCGACAAGTTAATCATACAGCACCCCGGCGGACGTATGCTGCGGAAGGAAACTTCCCGTCATACGTCCGTTCAGAGGGGCTCTACCAAGAGCCTCCGGGGTGCTTCTTTTTTTGTTTGCAAGCCGGAATTCGCCCAATTTGATGTAGCACATAGCCCGTTTTTGAATAACATACGGTATACATGCAAGAGCCTAGGAGGAAACAACCATGGAAAAAAGCATGACGAACGTAAAAGGGACAGCAATGGAAAAAATGGATGCCAAAACGCTATGTCAACAGCATATGCACCGCTACGTATGCGTATGGGTGAAGGATGGAACGATGTATGACGGAATTGTGGAGCATGTGGATGATGAAAAATTATATTTGGCAGTTCCCATGGGTGAAGCGGAGAACGTAAATCTCCCTTATCCGCCTAACAACTGCGGCTGCGGTTCCCGTGCTTATGGTGGCTTTGCATCCTACCCGCCATATCCGTACCCAGCCCCGGTACCCGGTAGAGGCTTTGGATATGGTTTCCCATATGGACGTCGGCGCTTTAACCGTCTGATCCTGCCGCTTGCTGCGCTGACCGCGATCAGCCTACTGCCTTATTATTAAACTCCATTTCTTTAATCGCCCTAGTGTGTGTCCTCTCAGTCCTCTTCTAACCATCCATAGTCACTTTCTTAGATGTACAGCTATAGCACAAGCGGCTTACTGAAGCATTCATACATCATGACATACTTAAGGCTGCTTCTTCCGGTGAGAAGAAACAGCCTCTTTTTTTACCTATGTCATTCCAAATATAATCTCAACATGCGACCTACCTCATAACATGCTCTCTGCTATCTCGACAATCATTCTTTTCCAGCTCACTTCTCTATGAGCGATTACATCTTAAACATGTCTGTACGAAGCGGTACTGTCTTTTTCCGGCCCCAATAATTGGTTCCGATCACCCCGGCTATAATCAGTAACGAGCCAATCAGATGATACACTGTTATTTCTTCGCCAATAAACAAAGCCCCGGCTGCGATAGACACGATGGTCGACAGATTGGTAAATACGCTCATTTTTGACGCCTCTATTTTCGACAAAGCATAATTTGCAGTCAGTGAAGTGATAAGCGAGGCCACCACGCCAAGATATATAATGGACAGTACGAAGGTACCATTGCTGGACAAGGCTACAAATGTGCCCAGTGTCCCACTTTGAATATGGTTAGTGAGCGATATGGCCAGAAATGTAATAAATCCGATACCCATCATAAAATAACTGATTTCCGACGGGCTAAAATGCTTCGAAAGAGAGCGTGCCAAAACGCTGTATCCGGCAAACGCTACACACGTCAGGAAGAGCATGGAGAGCCCGCCCAAATTGGACAAGTTGAAGCTGCTTCCTTTCATGATAAAGATGAACACAACGCCGAAAACAGATAAAAAGATCGACAGCTTCTGTAAAAGGTTCGTTGTTTCTTTTAAAAATAGGGAAGCAATGATCATCGTTACAACGGGTGTGAAGGCATACATAATACCTCCCTCGGCGGAAGTTGCGTGCTGTAATCCAAATGCTTGTAGGGTGAAAAAACCCAACGGGTACATTAGAGCCAGCAGCAGTGCTTTAAATAAGGGTTTGCCCCGATAAGACAGCTTGATCCACCCCAAGGCCACCGGAATGGACAGGACTATAAAAGAAGCTGCAAACCGATAGGTCAGCGTATCGATGGGATGAGCATGCACTAACGCCATTTTAGCAAATAAAAACGAAAATCCAATAATTGCAGCATTCAGCACCGCAAAGAAATAAGCCAGTTTTAATCCTTTTGTTTTGGTGTCCATAAGTTGCCTACCTCTCTTTCATGCTTCGGGACCATGTTTGCGAACGTCCTCTCCGATGAACTAAAGGTACAACAATGGACGAGCCTGCGGGATATCAAATTATCGTAACTGTATCGGTACAATTTTATAAATTGGGGCATTCTACTTACATATAAAGCATGTTAACATCAACCGTATAAAGAAGTAGCAGAAATAGAAAGTGAAATAAGCAGGCAGGAGGATCATTGTGAAAAAATATATTTCGATTCTATTGGATATAGAGCTTAAAATTCGTGAGGGGCAATACAGCTCGGGTCAAAAGCTGCCTTCTATCCGGGATGCTTCAGAATTGTACCAGTGCAGCAAAAGCACGATTTTGCGGGCATATGCCGAGCTTGAAAAGAAGCACGCCATCTATTCCATTCCGCAAAGCGGATATTATGTGGTGGAGAACTCCGGAGATTTGCATCATAGCCGTAGCCATATTCAGGCCTCGATTGATTTTGCTTCGGCCTCCCCGGATTTAAACGTATTTCCGTATCTGGACTTTCAGCACTGTCTGAATCAGGCCATTGATACGTACAAATATCATCTGTTCACCTACGGAGATTCTCAAGGACTGGAGACATTGCGTCATACGCTCGTTTCTCACTTGGCCGATAATCAGGTATTTGCAAAAATGGAGCGGATTATCGTCACTTCTGGTGTTCAGCAGGCACTGGAAATCCTTGCGAAAATGCCGTTTCCAAACGGCAAAAAGACGGTTTTGGTGGAGCAGCCGAGCTACGATATTTATTTGCGTTTTCTGGAGGGAGAGAGTATACCCGTCAGCACCATCGCCAGAACAGCGGCAGGTATGGATTTGCAGGAATTGGAGAACCAATTTAAGAACGGGAGCATCAAGTTTTTTTACACGATGTCAAGATATCATAATCCCCTGGGAACCTCATACAACACAGGGGAACGCAAGGCTATAGCCGCATTAGCTGCCAAATACGATGTGTACATCGTGGAGGATGATTACATGGCTGATTTGGGAATCGATCACCTTTTTGATCCTATATATGCGTACGATCAGACAGACCGTGTTATTTATTTAAAAAGCTTTTCGAAAATTATTTTTCCGGGCTTGCGCTTAGGTGTTGCGGTTTTGCCGGAGACTCTGTTAAAGACGTTCAGCACACACAAAAGATACGTCGACACCTCCATTTTATCTCAGGCTGCACTTGATATTTATATTAAAAATGGGATGTATGAACGCCACAAGCACACGATATGCAGCCTGTATGCGGAACGCATTCGCATTTTAAACCAGGCAGTAGAGCGATATAATCAGGACGGGGTGATTGAAGTGTCGGCTGTAAGCTCGGGAGTGTATATGCAGTTGAAGCTACCCCGGACGGTGAACATGGAGCGTTTGGTGCAGCGTCTTGCGACGAGAAAGGTGCAGGTCGTAGCTGGTAAAGGATTTTACTTATCCGATTATAAGGAACACGAAAAATTTTTACGCATCAGTATTTCGCGGGCTCAACCGGATCAAATTAATGAAGGGGTAAAAGCTATTATAGAGGAAGCGGGGAGAGGGAACTGGTATTAAGCCCCTTTTTCCGTTATGATACATATAGAAACATAGGTATAACAAACCATAACTGTATATGTTCAATTCGGTTGTGGGGAAATACATAACTTTGAATGCCGAGAGCATGGGTTCTGCACTTTCAAACCTGATGATCGGCTCACTGCCAAAGGAGGGTTTTGAATGGACGATCTGTTTTTGAAAATTGTGGATGGAACCATCCCCAGCAAAAAAGTGCTGGAAACCGACAATGTGCTCGCATTTCATGACATCCAGCCTGCGGCGCCAGTACACGTGCTCATTATTCCAAAGAAATATATTCCTTCAATGAATGCTGTGACAGAGGAGGATCTGCCTTTGATTGCGGAGATTCATCGTGTTGCGGTTGAGGTGGCGAAAAAACTGGGTGTTGCTGAATCGGGTTACCGGTTGATTAACAACTGCGGTCCGGATAGCGGGCAAGCGGTTGGACATCTGCATTATCATCTGTTGGGCGGTGCCCCATTGGGTGCCTTGACGGGTATTTCGGACTCACATTCTTAAAAATGACAGTGCTTGTCTTTCAGTAATACGGCGTGAATGGAGAAATATGTATCCATTATTTATTCATTTTTTCTTATAGGTTGACACCCGGTTTCCGTTTCACCTATAATAAAATTTGATGAACCGTGTTATTGCTCTTGGACGGTCTGGTCGGAGGGAGGGAAAACTGGTGTCTGAAACTAAAGTTCGCAAAAACGAGACAATTGATGCTGCACTTCGTCGCTTTAAACGTTCCATTGCTAAGGATGGCGTATTGGCTGAGGTGAAGAAACGCAAGCATTATGAAAAGCCAAGCGTAAAGCGCAAGAAAAAGTCCGAGGCTGCTCGTAAGAGAAAGTTCTAGGAGGATCTAAGCAATCATGAATTTGAGCGAACGATTGAACGAAGATATGAAGCAAGCAATGAAGAGTAAGGACAAGTTCAAACTCTCCACCATTCGAATGGTTCGTTCTACGATTAAAAATCTTGAAATAGATTTGAAACGGGATTTGGACGACAACGAAGTGCTTGATATTCTGAGTCGTGAGATCAAACAGCGAAAAGATGCCCTCCATGAATTTGAAAAAGCCGGTCGTGATGAACTTGCGACAAGCACTAAAGCAGAAATAGAGATCATCGCTCAGTACCTTCCCGAACAACTTTCTGAAGAAGAAATTAAAGTTATTGTACAGCAGACCATCCAGGAAACCGGTGCTTCTTCGAAAGCCGAGATGGGGAAAGTAATGACGGCCTTGATGCCTAAGGTAAAAGGCCGCGCTGACGGTAAGCTCGTGAACCAAGCGGTTCAGCAATTTCTGCAATAAACCTGCGACAAACAGGAAAGCGCAACACCCTCTGTTTACAGAGGGTGTTATTTCTGTATCTGCCTCGTTTGTCATAGGCTGATAGTATAGGGAGAACTTTTTTTGTAAGCGCTATCCATAATCATTTGAAACGTGATGTCCATCGGGTGCGTAAAGTACATGACAGCCATCAGGATAGCAGCATACTCAAGAATTTCACAATAAATCCTGAAAATTGTATGGTTTACCTGACAAAATTTGATATGCTGTAACATAGAAAGATCGAAAGGGGGGAGAGTAATGCATAGAGAACATCACCACTCCAGCCGCAAAATGATCTTTTGGACCATGTGGATCATGATATCCGTTTTGCTGTTGCCATTATTCCATTCGGGATCAGCGGCGGCCGCTGTGAAAGGCGGTGCTGTGTTCGTTATACCGGTGGATCAGGAAATTGAACAGGGACTGAGCAGCTTTATGGAACGCGGCTTTGCAGAAGCGGCGGAGTCCAAAGCGGGCCTCATTGTGCTGGATATTAATACGCCAGGCGGACGGGTAGACACAGCGGAAAAGCTGGGCAAGCTGATTAAAGACAGCACGATTCCGACGGTTGCCTATGTAAGAGGCGAAGCGGCCTCTGCTGGAAGCTATATTGCGTTAAGTGCAGACAAAATTGTCATGAAGCCGGGCAGCATTATTGGAGCAGCAGCGCTGGTAGACGGCAGTGGGCAGGCTATCACTGACCCGAAAACAGTGGCTTGGTGGAAGAGCAGCATGGCATCTGCTGCAGAATCCGGCGGACGTAACCCGGATATTGCGAGAGGTATGGTAGACTCCAAAATTTCTGTAGCTATACCGGAGCTGAACTTTAATAAAGAAAAAGGTCAGATCATTTCTTTAACCAGTGAGGAAGCGCTTAAGCTGGGTTATGCGGATCACATTGCCTCTTCAGAACAAGAAGTTATTCAATGGATGGGCTATAGCACGGATGATGTATTTCATGTGGAGCGGACATGGGCTGAAAAAGCAGCCGAGATATTGACCAACCCGATTGTGCAGACATTGCTTTTATTTATCGGTATTGCGGGGGTTGTCATTGAACTAATTGTACCGGGCTTTGGAGTGCCGGGAATTTTAGGCGTGCTCGGATTTGGATTGTACTTTTTCGGCAATTATATTGCTGGCTTTGCAGGCTCCGAGACGTGGCTGTTGTTTATCATCGGTCTGGCTTTGCTTATACTTGAAATGTTCATTCCAAGCTTTGGTATTTTGGGTATTTTGGGTTCCATCAGTCTTGTCGCCGGAGTTGTTCGCGCGGCCTACAACATGCAGCATGCTTTTATATCATTGGGTATAGCCTTTGCTGCTGCCGTTGCTGTGGTGGCGATCATAGGGATTGCTTTCAAGGATCGGGGAATATGGAACCGTTTTATACTTAAAGAAAGCTTGACGGCTGACCAGGGCTTTTCTTCGGTGGTGAATCGGGAATTGCTATTGGGACAAAGAGGTGTGAGTCTGACACCGCTTCGTCCAGCAGGAACCGTGCTTATCGCTGACGAACGTGTGGACGTCGTGACGAACGGCGAGTTTATCGCTACGGATATGCCCATTATCGTATCCAAAGTAGAAGGTGGACGCATTGTGGTCAAGGCGGACACTAGCGTCTGAACCGTGGAAACAAACGAAGAATTAGATTAATGGAGGATGATGCGAGTGTTCGAATCGGGTATTGTCAGCGTTTTGCTGATTGCCGTTGTAGTGATTATTGTGTTAAGCGTATTTTTCAGTTTTTTCCCGGTGATGCTGTGGATTTCAGCATTGGCGTCAGGGGTGCGGATTGGCATCATTACACTGGTAGCTATGCGGTTACGTCGTGTAACGCCAAGCCGGATTGTGAATCCGCTGATTAAGGCAACCAAGGCTGGTCTGGGTTTAAACATCAACCAACTGGAAAGTCATTTTCTGGCGGGTGGTAATGTAGACCGAGTGATCAATGCGCTGATTGCTGCGCAGCGTGCCAACATTCCGCTTGAATTTGAACGCGCTGCTGCGATTGATCTTGCGGGTCGGGATGTTCTGCAAGCGGTCCAAATGAGCGTTAATCCGCGTGTCATCGAGACACCTACTGTCGCTGCGGTAGCCAAGGATGGTATCGAAGTAAAGGTTAAGGCTCGTGTTACAGTGCGTGCCAACATTGATCGACTCGTCGGGGGTGCCGGAGAAGAAACGATTATTGCACGGGTCGGTGAAGGTATCGTTACGACTGTCGGCTCCAGTAATTCGCATAAGGACGTGCTGGAGAACCCGGATTCCATTTCCAGAACGGTGCTGTCCAAAGGTCTGGATGCTGGAACGGCGTTTGAAATCTTGTCCATTGATATTGCGGACGTTGATGTAGGCAAAAACATTGGTGCCTTCCTGCAAACCGAGCAGGCGGAAGCTGATAAACGGATTGCGCAGGCAAAAGCGGAAGAGCGCCGTGCAATGGCCGTGGCGCAGGAGCAGGAAATGAAGGCGCGTGTCGTAGAGATGAGAGCGCGTGTGGTTGAATCCGAGTCCGAAGTGCCGCTGGCGATGGCTGAGGCGCTGCGTGGTGGAAAACTCGGCGTTATGGACTATATGAATTTGAAAAACATTGAGGCAGATACGCAAATGCGCGGCTCCTTGGGCAAACCGAATGAAAACTCGGGAAATGACAACAAAAACCGGGATTAACAACGGGATATAGCCGATGAATTACGGCAGCAAGGCGGTGAGTTATGAACTTTATGAGCTGGATTTTTGAGCATTTGTATATCCTGATTGTGATCGGCTTTGCGTTGGTGTCTTTTTTGGGCAAAAGCATGAAAAGCGCAGAGAGAAAAGCACCGTCGGGAAAGGGCATGCCTACGTTTGGTGGCGACCACGGCTCTCGCGGTCCTTCATCACCCTCCGGACCTTTCTCTACGGAACACAGACAGGAGCAACGTCAGCCGCAAAGGCAGGATACTGCCGGAGAATTGCAGCGTCAGTTTCCTGATGAACGACGTGTAGTTATGGAAGCTCGGCGTATGGAAGAACAAATGAATGATTGGACGGAAACAGAACAACAGACGAATCGGGATTCCCTGGATAACGGTTCTACTCTGGAGGATCGAATCCGGGCCATGGAAGAAGAGCGTAGATCGGTTTTGGCACGTCTCGACCGCATATCCAATGCAAGGGAGTCGGGAGAGATTACAGATGCCTCAGAGGGAGCTTCGCAGGAGCGTAGTAAAGTAACTGCGGCTGACCTGCGGAGAGGCGTGATCTGGGCAGAAATACTGGGTCCTCCGCGTTCCAAGCGTTATATGGGTGGAGGAAGACGTTAAAAAGACAAGAGCTGTTATCGTTCTATTTGAGCAGTTTGCATGAATGGTTTAGTCCGCCCCGGCTTTAGCTGGTGGCGGACTATTTTTTTGCTAATACATAGGCTAGTCCAGAATAGAAATTAGTTTAGCAGAAAATACTCCTATGAACTTACATAAGATGTCATAAACCCAGTAGTAGCAAGGTTTTATTACGTCATTTGTAAGCAAAAAATCTGTCATTGTGTCTAGTTTAATACTGAACTTTCGAAAAAAATACAGAGGCAAAATGATCGAATGTAAGAAAATGAATGGAGCTTTCCGAAAACGGTTTTCATTTTTTCGTTTTTATATATAATGTTCTCAAAGATAGTGTTTCTGAAAATTCACTCCAAATTTAGAGAAAATAAACGTAATTTCGAGGTGAGGTGACTCAGGTATAAAAGTATATATTACATGTCTAGGGGGATGGGATGGATGAATAATAGCTTATTTAGAAAAAAGAGCATTGATCAGCTACTTGCTGCAACGCGGGGTGAAAAAGCACTTAAAAAAGAGCTTGGTGCCTTTGATTTAACGATGCTTGGCATTGGAGCTATTATCGGAACGGGGATTTTTGTGTTGACTGGTACGGGAGCGGTTACGGCTGGTCCGGGTTTGATTATTTCTTTTGTGGTTGCGGGGCTTGCCTGTCTATTTGCAGCACTGGCTTATGCAGAGTTTGCATCCACCGTTCCGGTATCCGGTTCTGTTTATACTTTTACATATGCAACGATGGGGGAACTTCTGGCTTTTATTATCGGATGGGATTTGATTTTGGAATATATGCTTGCTGCCAGTGCAGTTTCTGCAGGCTGGTCGGGTTATTTTGTATCATTTTTGAATGGACTTGGTATCCATATCCCCCTTGAATTCACTGCGGCACCAGGCGCTTTAAAAGATCAAACCACCTATTTTAATCTTCCTGCATTTTTGATTTTGATGGGGATTACCTCCTTGCTCTACTTTGGAATCAAAGAATCGAAACGTATGAACAACATTATGGTTATTGTAAAAATTGTTGTGATTTTATTATTTATTTTCGTTGCTTTTAAATATGTAAAACCGGATAACTGGATGCCTTTTATGCCATTTGGGTTCAGTGGAGTGCTTGGAGCCGCAGCGCTGGTATTCTTTGCTTTTATCGGCTTTGATGCTGTTTCGTCTGCCGCAGAAGAAACCAAAATTCCGGCTCGTGATTTACCGCGCGGCATTATTTTTTCACTTATTATATGTACGCTTCTATACGTCATTGTCAGCGGGATTATGACAGGGATTGTCCCGTTTATGGAGTTTGAAGGCATTTCCCATCCGGTGTCACTCGTCTTGCAGGTTGCAGGTCAGAACTGGGTTGCGGGTATTGTGGATGTGGGGGCCATTTTGGGGATGACCACAGTTATGCTGGTCATGCTTTATGGCCAAACCCGTATTATGTTTGCGATGTCACGTGATGGTCTGGTACCAAAAGTCTTGTCCAAGGTTCATCCTAAATACAAAACTCCGTATATAAACACATTGTTTTTTGGTACATTATCTGCATTAATGGGCGGGTTGATTCCACTGGATGAATTGGCGAGTTTGGTGAACATCGGTACTCTTTCAGCCTTTATACTGATTTCTGTCGCTGTGATTGTGATGCGAAGAACACAGCCGGATCTGCCCAGAGCCTTCCGATGTCCGGGTGTTCCTTATATTCCGATTTTGGCTATTATTTCATGTGGGGCGCTCATCCTGAATTTACATAGCCAAACGTTTATCCGTTTTCTGATTTGGCTCGTTATAGGTCTGGCCGTTTATTTTCTATATTCCAGAAAAAACTCTCTTTTGAATCATGATTCCGAAAAATAACAGAATGGCTCTATAAAATCAGGAAAAGACAATCTCGTTTCGATGCTTGAATCGGGGTTGTCTTTTCATTTTGCATTGTGCAAGTATCCAGACTCTTGCTATGCAAAATTAGGGCTACGATGAATTGTTAGTTTCGTTTCATAAATATGGCGGCTGGATCATAAAGTGTACAGTACAGATATCTGTGGCGCTGGTGTAATGACGCCCATATCTAAGCGGCATCGGCATTGGTTAAAAAAGCATCGTAGCTGCCATGAAAATGACTGTGATCCACCGGATGGCAATAACAGGAGACGAAAATCAGCAGCGTAGCTGCCATAAAAACAATTAGCCGTTTGATAACAATTGTTTTCATGACAGGAAAGGAGATTCCCTCGTATGAGCCGGATGAGCCGCAAACTGCGAAAGTGGGCCAGCGAGACGCTGGAACTTCCGCAGGACATTCTATTTGACCTGCCGCGGTTAACTCTCATTGGCAGCCGCCAGCTTTATGTGGAGAATCACCGGGGCGTCGTGGACTTCACGCCGGATCGGCTAGTACTTGCGCTGGCGCAAGGCAGGTTGCGGGTGACGGGGCATGGGCTTGTAATCACATCTATTATGCCTGATCAGGTCAGTGTGGAAGGACACATTACGGATATCCAATTGGAAGGAACGGAGGAAGGCTCATGAAACATCCTGCTTTAACAAAGCTGCGTGGCACAGTTACCCTTGCCGTCAAGGGAGAGAGCGTGGAAGCGTTCATTAATCTGCTCACGGAGCATCACATACCTGTTTGGAACGTGCGGCCGATGGGTACAAGACATGCAGAAATGAACCTTCTGCTGCCGCACGTCTTCCTGCTGCGTCCGCTTCTGAGAAGGACAGGCTGCAAAATGCATATTTTAAAGCGCCAAGGGATTCCCTTTATCACTCCGCGGCTGGCCAAACGTAAACTTTTTCTGGTTGGACTGGCTGTATTCTGGGTAGGTCTGTTCCTGATGTCCTCACTCATCTGGGACGTTGAAGTAAAGGGGAATGACAAGCTCGCAACGGAAGCTGTACTCAAAGCTGCCCGTCAGGAGGGGCTGTATCCGTTTCAATGGAGCTTCCGTGTTTCCAGTCAGGACAAGCTTTCGCGTGCACTCATGCAGAAGCTCCCTGAGGCATCCTGGATCGGCGTAGATAAGCAGGGTACTTCAGTGACGATTCAGGTCGTTGAAGCCTCACACCCTGCCCCTGCGCCGCTCTACAGCCCACGCCATCTCATCAGCAATGCAGATGCGGTAGTCACTGAAATTTTTGCCGAGCAGGGTCGTCCTGTCGTGCATAAAAATACACGTGTCAAAAAAGGAGCCATACTTATCTCGGGAACGCTCGGGGATGAGGAAAATCAGCAGCTGGTCGTAGCCAAGGGGGAGATTAAGGGCCTCGTATGGCATGAGTACGAAATTAGCAGTCCCACGGTGCGACGCAGCAGCACATATACTGGAAACAGCCACGACCGCTTGTATCTGGTGTTGGGCAACCAAGCGGTGCAGTTATGGGGATATGGAAAAATCCCTTATTCTGCGCATAAAACCACAGTTGAGCATGACCCGTTGACGTGGCGCTCCTTCCGTCTTCCCGTCGGTTGGATGACCGAAAGCGTAAGGGAGACAAAGATACATGAGGATAAGCTTACGGAAGCAGAAGCCCAAAATAGGGGAATAGAAGGGGCACGAGCCGATATTTTAGCCAAATACGGCAAAGGAACGAAAATAATGAGCCAAAAAATTTTGCATGAGAAGAAAGAGAATGGTAAAGTTTATATGAAAGTGCTTTTTGAAGTGGAACAGAATATTGCGGAAGAACTTCCGCTAGTTCATAACCAAGGAGAATGAGGCTATTTGGCAGAACAACAACGCAGCATACAAATTGCATTGAACAATGCGGGAGAAGGACAGGCGCTGTTTGGCCCGCAGGATTCCTTTTTAAAATTGATTGAAGCGGCTGTTCCCGCAAAAATGGATTCCCGTGAGGCGGAAATCAATATTTTTGGTAACGCCCATGAGGTGGAAGTGCTCGAACAATTGTTCGATGTACTGCTCCAGTTAATTCGTAATGGGTATATCCTGACCGAAAGAGACGTCCATTATGCGATTGAACTGGCAAAAGATTTACGTGCTGATCAATTGCTCGATCTGTTCAAGGGAGAAATCACGACTACCTTCCGTGGCAAGCCGATTCGTGTCAAAACGATTGGACAAAAGCACTATGTAACCACGATAAAAAAACGTGATATCGTATTTGGAATTGGCCCGGCGGGTACAGGTAAAACGTATTTGGCTGTGGTGCTGGCGGTAGCTGCCCTGAAGGAAGGCTCGGTCAAGCGAATTGTATTGACTCGCCCTGCGGTGGAAGCAGGCGAGAATCTGGGCTTTTTGCCAGGGGATTTGCAGGAAAAGGTTGATCCGTATCTGCGCCCGTTGTATGACGCGTTGTACGATGTTATGGGACCGGAGCAGACAGCAAAGGCACTGGAGCGCGGGTTGATTGAAATTGCGCCGCTGGCCTACATGCGGGGACGGACGCTGGACGATTCGTTCATTATTTTGGATGAAGCGCAAAACACCACGCCGGAGCAAATGAAAATGTTTTTGACCCGACTGGGCTTTGGCTCCAAAATGGTCATCACCGGTGATGTTACGCAAATTGATTTGCCTCGTGGCAAAAAATCCGGTCTGATTGAAGCGAATACGATTTTACAGGGAATTGAGGAAATAGGCTTCGTACATTTTGCACAAGAGGATGTTGTCCGTCATTCTCTGGTTCAGAAAATCATCGTGGCTTACGACCAGGTTGCCGAAAATCAGGGATAAGCCTTCATATCACGAATGTGGAGCTATCAGAAGTATGAAAATAAGCAGCGTAGCTGTCTTGAAAAAGATGATGGAGAGGGATTGTTTTAGATGACCTCGAAGGAATTGTCTAAGGGCAAAACGTTCCAGCATAGAATGAGTGGATGGAAGTATAGCGTGGCGACACGCTATCTTCTGTTTTTATTTTTAGTGGTTCTTTTTTACGTAGGTTTTGCGTCCAAGCTGCTTCCCGAGCGCTATGACATTCGGGTAAACCAGCCGAGTGAAAAGGAAATTGTGGCTCCCATGCAGCTTCCCAACAGCAAAGCGACGTTAAAAGCTCAGGAAGAGTCTGCTGAACGGGTACAGCCCATGTATACGATTGTACCGATTCGCAACGATAATCTGATTACAGGTATACTGGACCGAATTGAACGGCTCAATCAGGACGATCAGGTTTCCAGATCCGATAAAATTTCCATTTACAAGGATGAAATTCCTCAGCGTGCGCGGGAATTTGTGCAAAATTTTGTGAACAATAGCCGTAACGCGGATGCTTACCCGGAGAAGCTGTTGGATGAAGTACTGCAAAAAACAAAAGAGCAAACATATCGGATTCCGGAGGAAACCTTTATTAAAATTCCGCGTCTCACGTCCGAGGATATTGCCGAGATGCGACCGGTAGCGCGTGAAATCGTGACCGGATTGATGAACGATCAGATTACGGACGCACAAACAGCCCGGGCCAAGGTGGCCGAGCGGGTCAGTACGAGTACGCTTACCAAGCGCACCTCCCGTGAAGTTGTTCAGGAGCTTGCAAGGCTTGTGATTACGGCCAACAAGTTTTATGATGATACAGCTACGAAGGATGCCAGGGTACAGGCTCGTGAAGATACACCAACAGTCTATATCAAACAGGGTGAAGTGCTCGTCAAGAAAGGCGAGATTATTACCCAGGAAATTTATACCTTACTGGATGAGAACGAGCTGCTAAAGGACAAGATCAACTATTGGCCGCAATTTGGCCTGTTGATGCTGTCTGCGATGCTGGCCTTGGGTCTGTTTATGTATATTCGCCAGTTCCAATCACGAACGCGCCGTTTCAAGTATAACAATGCACAATTGCTCATGCTAGTGCTGATTTTTGTAATCACGGTGGGCGCAATGATGTTAACCGCTATATTGCAGGACAGTGAACGGTCTTATCTCGGCTATCTTGCGCCTATCGCGCTTGGAGCCATGCTCGTAACGCTGTTGCTCGATATGTCGCTGGCGTTCGTTTGTGCCGTTATATTCAGTATATTGGCAAGTGTCATTTTGAATGTCCGGCAAGGACAAATTTTTGATTTTAACTTTGGTTTTTTTGCCCTTGTAGTTTGTCTTGCGGCGATTTTCTCAACGCATCGAGCCAGTCAGCGTTCCACGCTGTTCAAGGGAGCGATTATGGTATGCCTGTTCGGCTCTATGTCCGTCTTTACTCTGGCGCTGATCGACCAGAGCAACTGGACTCAAACAACGACGCTCTATGCGGTAGCTTTTGCTTTTGCAGGCGGTTTAATTACAGCGATACTTGTGATTGGGCTTATGCCATTTTTTGAGTCTACCTTTGGCATTTTGTCAGCGCTGAAACTGGTTGAGCTGTCTAACCCGAATCATCCGCTACTGCGCAAGCTACTTACGGAGACACCGGGTACGTATCATCATAGCGTAATGGTAGGTAATCTGTCGGAGGCCGCGGCGGAAGCTATAGGCGCTAACGGCTTGTTGTGCAGGGTTGGTTCGTATTATCATGACATTGGTAAAACAAAGCGCCCTTCGTACTTCATTGAAAATCAGAATGGCATGGACAATCCGCATGATACAATAGAGCCAAAGCTGAGTAAGTCCATCATTATTGCCCATGCCCGTGACGGTGTGGAAATGCAATTGGATTACAAGCTGCCAAAGCCGATTCGTGATATTGCCGAGCAGCATCACGGAACGACATTTTTGCACTATTTTTATCACAAGGCGCTGCGTGAGGCGGAAGAGCAGGGCGTAGAGCCGGATTTTACCGAGGATGATTTTCGCTATCCTGGGCCAAAAGCCCAGTCCAAGGAGGCTGCTGTAGTCGGGATTGCCGATAGTGTGGAAGCAGCCGTTCGTTCCCTGCGGAAGCCGACGGTGGATCAGGTGGAGTCGATGATTGAAAAAATTATCAAAAGTCGTCTGGATGATCACCAGTTCAACGATTGTGAGCTAACGATGCGGGAGCTTGATATTGTGGCTCAAACTCTTAAAGAAACCGTGATGGGGACTTTCCATTCCCGGATTGAATATCCCGAAGAAAGACCAAAGCCTGAGAACGGGAAAGCATAATGGGCTTGTGCATGAAGTGCGGCTGGAGCATTAGAATTAAAAGGAGCGGTTGGCATGAGCCTTCAATTAGCTTGGAATAATGAACAAAACGATATGGTAATCCATGAATCGTTGATTGGTTTGCTGAACACTCTATTGGAGGAAGCAGGCAAGGTGGAAGGGGTGACGGACGGTGAGGTTGCCCTCACTTTCGTGAATGACGAGCAAATCCATGAACTGAACAGGGATTATCGCGGAATCGATCGTCCAACCGATGTGCTGTCATTTGCCATGAAGGAAACACTGGATGAAGAGCTTGAAATCATCTATGAGCTGGATGACGAAGGACCGCTGGACGATGTGCCGGATGTGCTGGGGGATATTATTATTTCCGTGCAGACAGCTCAGGCTCAAAGTGAGGAGTACGGTCATTCCATTGAGCGTGAAATCGGATTTTTGTTTGTTCACGGCTTTCTGCATTTGCTGGGCTATGATCATCAGGATGAAGCCAGTGAAGCTGAAATGATGGGCAAGCAAGAGGCGGTACTGGCTCAAGTGGGGTTGACACGGTAATGAGACGTCAGCCTTGGAGAATGACCTTTCGTTATGCCGCAGAAGGCGTGATGTATGCTCTGCGCACGCAAATAAATATGCGGATACATGTGGTCATGGCGTTTCTCGTCATCGCAGCAGGCTTAAGCCTGCGCATCTCCCGGCTCGATTGGTTATTCGTTTCTGTGGCTATTGCCATGGTGATTGTAGCCGAGCTGATCAATACTGCTGTTGAAGCGGCGATAGATTTAATCTCGCCTGATATCCATCCGCTGGCCAAAGCGGCTAAAGACACCGCCGCCGGAGCCGTGCTCCTGGCAGCGGTTTTTGCTGTAATTATTGGTATATTTGTGTTTTACAGGCCGTTGTTGACCTTGATTAGTCAGCTTTTTTAATGGAAAAACACATTTTTGTAATCATATACTATATAAAAAGACCTAACCCAAAAACCAAAAAAATAGGCGCTTAATAGTGCTGGAGGAAACGAAATGGCTAAGAAACACTTTAAATCAGGCTTTGTTGCGATTGTCGGCAGACCCAATGTAGGAAAATCAACTCTGATGAACCATGTCATCGGCCAGAAAATCGCCATCATGTCAGACAAGCCCCAAACCACACGTAACAAAATACATGGGGTATTCACTACAGAGGACACGCAAATTGTATTTTTGGACACACCGGGCATTCATAAGCGCCAGTCTAAACTGGGCGACTACATGAATCAGACAGCCTTTAATACGTTGGGCGAAGTTGAGGCTGTACTTTTTCTTATTGATGCCTCTGAAGGATTAGGTGGAGGCGACCGTTTTATTGCCGAACAGCTAAAACAGGTAAAAACGCCAGTTATTCTGGTTTTGAATAAAATTGACCGTATTGAGCCGGAAGCGCTGCTGCCCCTGATTGAGCAATACCGCAAGCTGTACGACTTTGCGGAAATCGTGCCGATCTCGGCTAAAATGGGCAACAATGTGAACCGTCTGCTGGAGCAGGTACAGAAATACTTGCCTGAAGGTCCACAATATTACCCGGATGACCAAATTACCGACCATCCGGAGCAGTTCGTTATTGCCGAGCTGGTACGGGAAAAGATTTTGCATATGACGCGTGAGGAAGTACCACATTCTATTGCAGTTATGATTGAAGACATGAAAGTGCAGGATAATGGTGTAGTGCATATTATGGCAGTCATTTTTGTGGAACGGGATTCTCAGAAGGGTATCATTATCGGTAAGCAGGGGGCCATGCTCAAGGAAGTGGGCAAACAGGCACGCATAGATATCCAAAACCTGCTGGGATCCAAAATTTTCCTGGAGCTGTGGGTAAAGGTCAAAAAAGACTGGCGTAACCAGGATCGTGTACTGCGTGACCTCGGCTTCCACCGCGACGCTTAAAAAACATGTTATATTCACACTTTAGTTCCCTAAGGGATCTTAAAGTTGAAGTTTAAAATAAGTTGAAACTAATATGTTTGGTCTTTTAAACACCATAAAAAAATCCGTCCCGACTACCCATTCACTACCACAGGCAGGAGTAAAGTGTCTTTGGTAATTCAAAGCGCCGTCTTTGCAGCGCTTAACTCTTGGTACTACAACTTCCTACCTCCCAGCACTGAAAAAAGGAATGCTTTAAAAAAGGTTGTGTAACTGTATGCACGCTCCAGCGGAGCGAAGGATTTGAATCTGAAGAAGCGTCAGCGTTCGCCTTTACCCCTGAATTTAAACCTTCTCATGTTTCAGATATAAATAAATTCAGGGGTAACAGCGATCGAAAGATCAAATCATTCGCGGAGCGTCTCAGCACCGCCTACAGTAGCACTCTTTTTTAACGCAATCCATTTATTTCATCGCATACTTCACCTCTCTTCGCATCATCCTAATTTTGAGATGCAAACGTCATTTCCGAAGAAAGGATGAATACGATTGCGAGATTTTTCGTGGAAGTATTTTGCGATGACTGGGGATGTCGGTGCGTATCTGTTATACAGGGAGAGCGCCGTGACATGGGAACAAGACACGGATGAAGGAGAGTCGGACGAGCATGAAGAAGCCCGTGAATAGTGCAAGCCACTGGCTTCTTCGCGAATGTTTGGGGGAAGAGGCATGCTTTACAGGATGGAAGGAATCGTCATCCGCAGCATGGATTACGGTGAGGGGAACAAAATTATTACGCTTTGCACCGAAAGCGGCGGTAAGGCAGGCGTGCTGGTCAGAGGAGCCAAGAAGCCCAAAAGCCGTCATGCCGCTTTAGTGCAGCCGTTTACGTATGGTGAATTTGTGTTTTTTCGAAATACCGGCTTAGGCACGTTGAATGCCGGTGAAATAATCCAATCCCACCATACACTGCGCGAGGATATTACCAAGGCTGCTTACGCCTCATATGCCTGTGAGTTGCTTGACCGGGTACTACATGATGAAGAAACGGGCACCTTTTGGTTCAAGCAGCTTAAAGCATGTCTGGAAGCACTGGAGAGCGGAAAAGATCCGGTGATCGTCATGAGCATTTATGAATTTAAAATATTACAGGCGGCCGGATATGCTCCCCAGCTTGATGCCTGTATTTCCAGCGGACAGCAGTGTGCTGATGAAGATATGTTTATCAGTCCGAGGCTGGGCGGGGTCTTGTGTCGAAGTTACAAGCATTTTGATCCTGCTGCATTGAGTGTCACACCGCGTACGTTGAAGCTGTTACGTTTGTTCGCAAGAATGGATCTAAACCGACTCGGCAACATTGACGTGAAGGACTCAACCAAGCTGGAAATCAAACATGTCATGCGCCAGTTCATGGACATGCAGCTGGAGGTCAAGCTGAAATCCCGTAATTTTCTGGATCAGCTCGACAAGTATGATATGTGAAACCACTTGCTCCCTTGACTGTGTTGCTGAAAACGTGTAATATCCTACTATATATCTCCTTCGGGAGCAGAGGCATTGAACGAGAAAGTAGCGGAGTTTATTCTCTAGAGTAAGCGAGTCGGGGACGGTGTGAGCCTGGCGGGAAATCTTCGTGAATAAGGCACTCGGGAGCATCTGATTGGACACGGAAAAGAGGATTACGGTCTGGCTGGTGATGGAGGACTGCAATCAAGTAGGGTGGAACCGCGGGAGTCAGCTCTCGTCCCTACGTCTGTACAGGCGTAGAGGCGGGGGCTTTTTGCTGTCTCTGGCGAGGCTTGTTGGAAGTTGGCAGCCCTGTACATAGAAGCTTTATGAGGAAGGATCACCACCATTTAAGGTAATTTGGAAGGGAAGGGTGTACCATGAATTTTCAGCAGATGATTTTGACACTGCAACAATTTTGGGCCGAGCACAACTGTATTATTGTACAGCCGTATGACACGGAAAAAGGGGCAGGCACAATGAACCCAATGACGTATTTACGTTCGATTGGACCTGAGCCGTGGAACGTAGCTTATGTTGAGCCATCCCGTCGTCCCGCAGATGGTCGTTATGGGGAGAATCCGAATCGTCTGTATCAGCATCACCAGTTTCAGGTTGTTTTGAAGCCATCGCCTGATAACATTCAGGAATTGTATCTGGAGAGCTTGAGCCGCCTTGGTATTAATCCTCTGGAACATGATATTCGCTTCGTTGAAGACAACTGGGAAGCGCCAACGCTGGGAGCATGGGGATTAGGTTGGGAAGTATGGCTGGACGGTATGGAAATTACCCAATTCACGTATTTTCAGCAAGTGGGCGGTATCGATGCCAGTCCGGTTGCGGTTGAAATTACGTATGGTATGGAGCGTCTTGCGTCCTACATTCAGGACAAGGAGAACGTATTCGATCTCGAGTGGGTTAATGGCATCACGTATGGTGATGTTTTCCACCAGCCTGAATTTGAGCATTCTAAATATACGTTTGAAGTATCTGATGTTAAAATGCTTTTCACCCTGTTTAATATGTATGAAGAAGAAGCGAATAAAGCCATGGCGCAGCATCTTGTATTTCCAGCCTACGATTATGTATTGAAATGCTCTCATGCGTTCAACTTGTTGGATGCCCGTGGTGCAATCAGTGTAACGGAACGAACCGGATTTATTATGCGTGTACGGAATTTGGCCCGTCAGGTGGCTGCAACTTATCTGGAGGAACGCGAGAAGCTGGGCTTCCCGTTGTTGAAGAAAGGAGGTGCGGCACATGTCTAAGGATTTGCTGTTTGAAATCGGTTTGGAAGAAGTGCCCGCCCGTTTTATTCCTGCTGCGATTCAGCAGTTAAAGGAGCGTATGACGGCATGGCTGGACAGCTCACGTATTGCTCATGGTGATGTAGAAGCTTATGCTACTCCTCGTCGTCTGGCAGTGCTGGTTAAGGAAGTAGCCGAAAAGCAGGAGGATATTAACGAAGAAGTGAAGGGTCCTTCCCGCAAAATCGCACTTGACGAAGCCGGCAACTGGAGCAAGGCTGCTCTCGGCTTTGCCCGTAGCCAAGGTGTTGATCCCGAGCAATTTACATTCAAGGAGCTTGGAGGCGTAGAGTATATTTACGCAACCAAGAGCAGTATAGGCGTACCGACAGCGGAAGTGCTGTCCGAAGGCCTGTTGCATATTTTACATGCTATGACCTTTCCTAAATTCATGCGTTGGGCCAGCTATGACTTTAAGTTTGTTCGTCCAATCCGTTGGTTGATCGCCTTGTTTGGCAACGATATTGTTAACCTGGAAATTGCCGGGGTTCAATCTGGAAATGTCACAAGAGGACATCGTTTTCTCGGACAGGATACTGTTGTAGAAAGCCCGGCTGACTATGTTGAGTTACTTCGCAAACAGCATGTTATCGTAGATATTGCGGAACGTCAGTCCATCATTGTGAAGCAGATTGAAGCGTTGGCTGCCGAAAAAGACTGGACGATCGCGGTTAAGGATGATCTGCTGGAGGAAGTGCTGTATCTGGTTGAAACGCCGACGGTGCTGTTCGGAGGTTTTGATCCTTCGTTCCTGAACATTCCCAAGGATGTGCTGATTACTTCCATGCGTGAGCATCAACGCTATTTCCCGGTTCTGGATCGTGCGGGAGAGCTGTTGCCATACTTTGTTACGGTACGTAACGGAGGAAGTCAATCACTGGATGTGATCGCCAAAGGGAACGAAAAAGTATTGCGCGCACGGCTATCTGATGCCAAATTCTTTTATGAGGAAGATCAAAGACTGGAAATCAAGGATGCGCTCTCCAAGCTGGAAAGTATCGTTTTCCACGAGGAATTGGGTACGGTTGGAGACAAGGTACGGCGGATCCGCCGCATTGCCGATGCTTTAGCTGAGAAGCTGCGGGTTTCCCCGGATACACAGGAGTCGGTTAGCCGCGCGGCGGATATTTGTAAATTCGACCTGGTAACGCAAATGGTGTATGAGTTTCCGGAGCTGCAAGGGGTTATGGGTGAAGACTATGCCCGTAAGGCTGGAGAAAAGGAAGAAGTGGCGAGAGCGGTGTTTGAGCATTATCAACCGCGTTTTGCCGGAGAAACGGTTCCTTTCACGAACGCAGGAGCTATAGTCAGCATCGCTGATAAAATTGACACGATTACCGGCTGCTTCTCCATCGGTATTATTCCGACAGGTTCACAGGACCCTTATGCGCTTCGTCGCCAGGCCGCAGGTATTGTGCAAATTTTATTGGACCGTAATCTTTCAGCAACTTTGTCTGATGTGTTCAATATTGCGCTTGACGTACACGACAACCTTGGAAATATGAAACGTTCTGCCGATGAAATTCGTAAAGAGTTACATGAATTCTTCGGTTTGCGGGTGAAAAAGCTGTTGTCCGAGACGCTTCGTTATGACGTCGTAGACGCTGTGCTTGCCGCCGGATTTGATGATGTTGCTTCTGTCGTTAATCGCGGAGCTGCTCTGATGAGTGCGGTACAAACGGGAGATGCCTTTAAAGCAACGGTAGAGTCGTTTAACCGTGTAGGCAATTTGGCTGCAAAAGCTGTTCATGCGTCAGTTAATACGGGTGAATTTACGGAACAGGGTGAAAAAGCGCTTTATGAAGCATGGTACGGCGTTTATGAATCTTATCTTACAGCATTGCAGGAAGGCGATGCCACGCGAGCTTTAGAACTTGCCTCGTCCATTACTCCTGCGATCACGGCGTTCTTTGATTCCGTAATGGTTATGGCTGAGGATGATGCGATTCGTAATAATCGTCTGGCATTGCTGGCCGCCATTGATACAGAGCTGAAGCGTTTTGCTGATTTTTCCAAACTCGTGGGCTAATCGTAGCTTTAATAGTATGAACAACTTGAAAAAATGGGTATAAATATACGGAACGGTGTAAGAGCTATCTTGCAGCCGTTCCGTATTTTACTCGAATCCTGATGGAGATGGGGGATGCTTGTGGGAATATCCGGGGGTTTATCGGATGTGCGGATCGTTGTCGACGGAGACGCTTGTCCTGTCAAAAGCGAAATTGCGGATACAGCTTCCCGTTTTCAAGTTCAGGTTATTATGGTATCTTCGTATGATCATCTTATTCAGGGCAGCGGAGGCGTGACCATCGTAAAAGTGGACCGTAGCGACCAAAGCGCTGATCTCTATATTGCTAATCATATCCGTCGGGGAGACATTGTAACCACCAACGATTACGGTCTTGCAGCACTTGCTCTGGCTAAAGGCTGTGAGGTTATGTCATTTCGCGGAGCGATGTATCGAAACGATTCGATTGATTTTATGCTCGACCGCCGTCACACTTCTGCCAAGGAAAGGAAAAAAGGACGTTATGGAAAAGGTCCTAAACCGTTTACATCAGAGGATCGTGAAGTTTTTCAACATAAACTGACAAAACTTTTACTCTGCTTGCAGGAGAATGAATAACGGTATCGAATTATATTTACGTGCTAAAGAGATGAAGGTGGTTAACATGAGTGCTGGACAAGGCAACATACCGGACGATATCATTGAGTCGGTTTTACAGCATCATGATATCGTAGATACGGTAAGCAAGTACGTGCATTTGACCAAGCAGGGGAAGTATATGAAAGGTCTCTGTCCTTTTCATTCCGAAAAAACCCCTTCATTCACCGTGACACCGGATCGTCAGATTTTTTACTGCTACGGCTGCGGCGCGGGAGGCAATGCCATCAAATTTATGATGGAAATCGAAGGACTATCCTTTCCCGAAGCTGTCAGAACAATGGCGGAAGAAAGTCATATCCCTCTCGGCGAATGGCAGGGACGTGAGTCAACGCATCAGCATCCTGAGTTGGACAGGTTGCTGCAAGCGTACGAGCTAACATCTAAGATGTACCATTTTCTCCTTAAAAATACGGAGCATGGCAAACCGGCTATGGAGTATTTACGGTCACGGGGATTTACTGACAAGATCATTGATCAATTTCAAATAGGCTATGCACCTAACCGATGGGATACCATTGTCCAGTTTCTGGAGAAGCGTTCTTTCGATCCTGTTGAGATGGAAAAGGGCGGGCTTATTTCTCCCCGACATGAGGGGGATGGGTATGTGGATCGGTTCAGGGATCGCATTATGTTTCCCATTTGGAATCGAAATGGCAAAGTAATTGCCTTTGCGGGCCGTATTCTGGGTGAAGGACAGCCCAAGTATTTGAATTCACCGGAAACCAAGCTGTTCAACAAGAGCCGGACCCTGTACAATCTCCACCATGCCAAGAATTCGATTCGCAAGCTTCGCCAGAGTGTTCTTTTTGAAGGATACGGTGATGTGATCTCGGCTTGGGAAGCAGGTGTACAGAACGGGGTGGCTGCTATGGGCACAGCTTTGACGGAGCATCATGCCACGATGTTAAAGGGACTGTGCGACGAGGTCATTATTTGCTATGATGGTGACCGGGCAGGACAAGCTGCTGCGCTCAAAAATTTTCCGTTGCTGGAAAATGCGGGACTTCACGTTAAGGTAGCGCTGGTCAGCGACGGTATGGACCCGGATGATTTTATCCGGCAATACGGCGGGGAAAGGTTTCAGCGCCAAATTATCGAAAGTGCCGTTTCAACGGTGAAATTTAAGCTTATATATCTGAAAAAAAACCATATACTGCAAGAGGAAGAAGGAAGAATCGCATATTCCCGCGAAGCATTAAATGTCATTGCACCTCTGTCATCCCCGACCGAGCGGGAAGTGTATTTGCGCGAAGTATCAGCCGAAGTCAAGGTGGATTTTGAAACCTTAAAGCAAGAATGCAATTTACTCCGTCAATCCCTGCAAAAAAAACAGGACTTTGGGGATAATAACGAAAATCGGTGGAATAATGGTAGGCATAAAAAAGGGCAGGTCGTTACACCAAATCTGCTGCCGGCTTATCATGTGGCGGAACGCAGATTGCTTCACTGGATGATGCAGGATCTAGAAGCTGCACAGTATGTAGAACAGCATCTGGGGGACGCCTTTAATATTGAGGATCATGCAGCAATTGCTGCTTATCTATACGCCTATTACGCACAAGGAAAGTTACCGGATACAAGCCGCTTTATTTCATCTTTGCAAGATGATCGGCTGGAGAAAAACGTTAGCTCGATCATGATGATGGATGCTCCAGGCGTATGGGCACCGCACATTTTGGACGATTATATTCATCAAGTGCGCAAATTTCCATTGCAGGAGCAACTGGATTTGAAGAGGGAAGAAATGAGAGCCGCTGAGCGCTTAGGTGACTTTTTGCGTGCAGCACAAATTGCAAGTGAGATTATAGCCCTAGAGAGACAATGAACACACAGAGGTCGGATGTTTCTAGGGAGGAGGGAGTCGAAAGATGGCGAATGATCAGCATACTGAACTGGAGACGGAACTGACACTGGATCAGGTTAAAGATCAATTGATTGAGTTGGGTAAAAAAAGTTCCTCTCTGAACTACAAAGATATCATGGAAAAACTATCGTCGTTTGATCAGGACCCCGAGCAAATGGATGAGTTTTATGAGCAACTGGGTGACTTGGGGATTGAGGTAGTAAATGACAACGACGAAGAAGTTACCAGATTGCGTCAAAACGACGACCCGGAAAATAACGACGGGGATGACTTTAACTACGATGACGATCTGAGCCTGCCTCCCGGTATTAAAATCAATGATCCGGTCCGGATGTACCTGAAGGAAATCGGCCGTGTACCGCTTCTTTCCGCTGATGATGAGGTGGAACTGGCGAAACGGATCAACAACGGTGATGAAGAAGCCAAACGTCGACTCGCAGAGGCGAATTTGCGTCTGGTTGTAAGTATTGCCAAGCGTTATGTTGGCCGTGGAATGCTTTTCCTGGATCTGATTCAGGAAGGTAACATGGGTCTGATTAAGGCAGTAGAAAAATTTGATTACGAAAAAGGGTTTAAATTCAGTACGTATGCGACCTGGTGGATTCGTCAGGCCATTACGCGTGCCATAGCCGATCAGGCTAGAACGATTCGTATTCCCGTGCATATGGTGGAAACGATCAACAAGTTGATTCGCGTATCGCGTCAACTGTTGCAAGAGCTGGGGCGTGAACCTACGCCGGAAGAAGTGGCTGCAGAGATGGAGCTGAGTGTGGAGAAAGTTCGGGAAATTATGAAAATTGCCCAAGAACCGGTTTCATTGGAAACGCCAATTGGTGAAGAAGATGATTCACATTTGGGGGATTTCATTGAGGATCAGGAAGCGCTGGCGCCTGCGGATGCGGCTGCATATGAACTTCTGAAGGAACAGCTTGAGGATGTACTGGATACGTTGACCGAACGGGAAGAGAACGTCTTGCGTCTCCGTTTTGGTTTGGACGACGGTAGAACCAGAACCCTTGAGGAAGTGGGTAAAGTGTTCGGTGTTACACGCGAACGTATTCGTCAGATTGAGGCTAAAGCGCTGCGCAAGCTGCGCCATCCAAGCCGCAGTAAGCGACTGAAGGATTTCCTCGAATAGAAGCGTAACATTGCGGACCTTCTGCGGCTTGGAGCGCGCAGAGGGTCTTTTTTTATCCCATGGCAGCCTTGGTGGAGGGGAAAAGCTTGGACCAAGAGAAAAAACGGGCAATACTGTTACATGAAATTGAGCATTGGCGGCGAAGTCGGCTGCTCCCTGAGCAATATTGCGATTTTTTGTCTAATCTCTATCGAGAGGACGAAAATCCGTCAAAGAGCCAAAGCCACAGTAGCACCGGGCTGCTTACATATCTTAGAAACGGGCATGGAATCGCCTGGCTTCTTGGTTTTGTCATTATTTCCTGCATTTGTTTGATCGGTTTTTATTTTACCGCTTTTCCGTTGGCAATGCAAATATTCTCGGCATGTGCAGTAACCGGGATCTGCTATGGAGTAGCTGCAGTTTGGCGTTCTTCAGAAAAGAGCATGAGTGCTATGCTGAGTATCTTGGGCAGTGTGATTATGCTGGGTTCAGGGGTATGGATTATTCAGCTTCACCAGGGTGAACCCAAGTTTTGGTTTTTGGTTCTTGTCGGTCTGTGCGGGCTGGTATGGTGCCTTGTGGGCTTAACCTTGCGTATCACCTTGCTTCACTACTGTGGCTTTATTGCACTGCTTTTGGTATATGCAGTTCTTATAGGGCGTTACTGGCCTGCGGCTTCTCACGTGATGCTGGAGGGATTTTGGGTTTTGCATGCAGCATTGCTGGTATGGTTAAGCTGGTGGGTACATCGCCGCTTTTCACGTCTGGCTTCGGTCTATTTTGCTATCGGAATGACATTGGTTTTCATGCCTGAAGCAGACATGATCGTGCTGCGTCATCAAGCATCGGGTGATGTTGTATTGCACGGCTTATTGAAGTTGGCTATTGTTGTAGGGATTTTATTTTGGACTCGAAAAAAATGGATTACGTGGGTGACGTCATGAAGCTTTCTCAACGATTACAATATATTATGGAACAAATTCCTGCCGGGAGTAGATTAGCGGATATTGGCTCTGACCACGGGCTGCTCCCTGTGGCCGCGGTACGTAGCGGTCTGGTAACCCAAGCTGTGGCAGGCGAAGTCAATGATGGGCCGTTGCGTGCGGCTCAAAAGCAGGTCGCTGAAGCAGGCCTTACTGATCGCATAACCGTTAGAAAAGGCGACGGCTTGGCCGTAATTACAGCCGATGAGGTTGATGTTATTACGATAGCAGGTATGGGCGGTGCCTTAATTGCTTCCATTTTGGAGCAGGGGAAAGACAAATTGGATTCAGTGAAGCGGCTTGTTTTACAACCAAACGTAGGCGAGGATATTTTGCGCCGATGGCTGATCGAGTATCAATGGGTATTGACAGGCGAGCATATTATGGAAGAAGACGGAAAAATATATGAAGTTTTGACGGCTGTACCCCTGTCGGATAGCCCTGTGAAGCAGGACGAGCTATACCGACCGTTAGCTCTTTCCGGCAGCTCGCTAGTATTGACGCAGGAGTGGCTGGAACAGCTTGGACCGTTACTGGTAAGAGAACCTAATGAAGTATTTTTCCGTAAATGGAAGCTGGAAATTCATAAGCTCAAGAACGTGCTTGCACAGTTGGCGCGGTCAGAGCAAGAATCGGCGCAGCAAAAGCAGGAGCAATTACGTAAGCAAATTGAACAGCTAAAGGAGGTACTTGCATGTTTGCCAAAGGACAAACGGTAATTAGCTATATAGAACAGTTGGCTCCAAAATATTTGGCAGTTCCGGACGACAGAATCGGGCTTCAGCTTGGCAGTCTGCAAAAAGAGATCAAAAACATACTGGTAGCTCTTGATGTCAATGATGAGGTTGTGGAAGAGGCGATCCGTGTAAAGGCCGACCTGATTATTGCCCACCATGCTATCATATTCCGTCCACTCAAAGCATTGAATACGGATCAGCCCGCAGGCAGATTGTATGAAAAGCTGATCAAGAACGATATTGCCGTCTACATCAGCCACACGAATCTGGATACGGCAGAGGACGGTATGAATGACTGGATGGCGGAAGCCTTGGGCATTCAAAGTGAAGGTACGCTGGAGGATGTCCACACGGAGCAATTGTTCAAGCTCGTCGTTTTCGTACCGAAAACACATCATCAATGGGTGTTGGACGCTGTGTTGGGTGCGGGAGCTGGACATATCGGCAATTACAGCCATTGCAGCTTTAACATTGATGGCTATGGAACTTTCGTGCCGGGTGAAGGCACACAGCCGTTTTTGGGTGAGCCAGGCAAAATGGAACGCAGCGAAGAGGTACGCATAGAGACCGTTGTACCACAGGGTGTGCGCAATAAAGTTGTCCAGGCGATGCTCAAAGCTCATCCTTATGAAGAGGTGGCCTATGACCTGTACCATATGGATTTGCAGGGCCGCACATTTGGCTTAGGACGGGTGGGGAAGCTCAAGGAAGCCCGCACGTTACGCGAGTTTGTTAATGATGTGAAAGAAGGCTTCAACGTTGAGCATGTACGTGTTGTGGGCGACCTGGACCGTACAATCAAAAAAGCAGCCGTACTCGGAGGCTCTGGCAGCCGCTATGTGAACAAGTCGATTTTTAAAGGGGCTGACGTATTAGTAACGGGTGATATCGACTATCACACGGCTCAGGATGCCCTTATGGCTGGCATTGCCATCATTGACCCTGGTCATAACGCAGAGAAAATTATGAAGCCTAAAACCGCAGAATGGATGCGCAAACGGCTGGAAGAAGGCCGATACTCTACGGAAGTACATGTATCTGAGGTGAATACCGAGCCTTTTCAATTTTTGTAAAAGCTTAACTTCTATGAGAAGATGAAAGTGTTTTATAACTTTTAGTTCATAGAGGAGAGGTTGTATGCGAACTTTAATTGCTGATCCTGCGATCCATGCCTATCCAGGGATGGTGGCTGTTGTTACTTCCCGCCATGACGGTGTACAGAATATAATGTCCTCTGGCTGGCATACATATATCGGATCATCACCGGGCATGTATGGCATCTCGTTGCGGAAGGAAACATATTCGCATGGTCTGATTGAAAAAAGTGGAGGCTTCGGCGTTCAATTCTTGCCTGCCAACAGATCGGAATGGATTCAGGCTGTAGGTACCTTTAGCGGTAAAGATATAGATAAGTTTCAGCATTTCGGCATTGCATATGAGGATGGAACTTCTGTGGATGTCCCTGTATTGCTGGATGCTTATCTTGCTTATGAGTGTAAAGTGGTGGATATTCATACCTATGGAGATCATGATTGGATCGTCGGTGAGATACAGCAAACTTACCGGGATGATGAACTGTTTCTGGATGAAGGCATACCTGATTTTAGTAAGCTTGATATTCCGTTATACGTGGGTCGTTCTACTTATTTTGTGGCAGATGATACGTTACAAAAGAGGGTACACCCGTTTTATTTGAACAAATAAAGGAAGCTTTCTAATTTACAATATTTTTAGGGTTGTGTCGAGCGTGCGTTCCCTGTATACTATGTAATGTTGTTCGGAAAGTTTAACAGACAATCGCTGGCGGTGTGAACCGCGAGAGGAAAGTCCGGGCTCCATAGGGCAGGATGCTGGATAACGTCCAGTCAGCGCGAGTTGAAGGATAGTGCCACAGAAATGGACCGCCGATGGCCGCTTGCGGCACAGGCAAGGATGGAACCGAGGTGTAAGAGACCCCGAGGAACGCTGGTGACTTCGTTCCTGGTAAACCCCATCTGGAGCAAGACCTAATGGGACACAGCTTCTTCGCGAAGCGGCCTTAGCCCGAGGCGTGTCTAGGTTGGTCGCTGGAGCCGGATAGCAATATTCGGCCTAGATAGATGATTGTCGCTTGTAGTGGGAGGGTAGTTCCCGTCTGAACCACGAATAGCACAGAACCCGGCTTACGGAAAACTTTCCACACTGCAACACCTTAAAATGCATGATGCTAACCTTTTAAATGATTGTTTGCATGGAAAACTTGGAATCCAAATGTATTTAATGAATTATAAAAAAGGTCAAGCCATATTCCTTTGGGAATCAGGCTTGACCTTTTTTTATATACCGTATTTTACGAAGCGTACGTGTATGTTTAGGTCTATTTCATTCTGTTTTTTTATCTGCCCATTCCCTCTACCGTAAAAACGTCCAGGGATGAGGAACGTAGTCAGCGTAGCGGAGCATTTGAATCTGGAGAAGCGCAGTGTTCGCCTGAAAGCTTTCCATAGAAAAGCTCG
This sequence comes from Paenibacillus sp. LT-B23, assembly GCF_059417685.1. Taxonomy (NCBI): domain Bacteria; kingdom Bacillati; phylum Bacillota; class Bacilli; order Caryophanales; family Paenibacillaceae; genus Paenibacillus; species Paenibacillus sp. LT-B23. The sequence goes on from NZ_JBSQBM010000004.1 coordinate 116,062, forward strand.
CATCGGAAGCATAATCTGCCCCCCGGATTCCGACCTTTGTCGGAACTTATATGATAGGAATCCGAGGGCAACAGCGATCGCAAGATCAAATGATTTGCGAAGCGTTCTCGCGTGGGTGCCTGAAAACCTTCATCAGCGCACGCTTTTTTCCAATCTTTCCTCTGTATACATCTTCAATGCCCGATCCAAACGGTTAACCGCTTCAGGAAGCAGTGAAGGATCGGTATGTGTGAAGTTAACCCGCATATGATTGCTGCCACTCAGATCAGCATAAAATACTTGTCCAGGCACAAATGCGACCCCTTCCTGAATGGCCAGTTCCAGCAAGCGATCGGAACGGAAGCCTTCGGGTAAAGTGACCCACATAAACATGCCGCCAAGTGCATCATTCCACGTAATGCCTTCCCATTGACGTTCTCTCATCAGCGTTGTGAGGCGTAGCATACGAGAGTGATATTCGGTGGATACGGTACGAATATGTCCATCCAAATCAAAAAAGTCCAAGAGCTCATTTAAAGCACGTTGATCGATACTGCTGGAGTGCAGATCAGCAGACTGTTTGGCCTTCGAGACTCTATTGACAATCGCTTGATCAGCAACCAGCCATCCAGAACGAACACCAGGAGCAACAGTTTTGGAGAATGTAGAGGTGTACATGACATGACTGTCTCCACCTTGCTGCTGGTCAATGGATAAAAGGGTAGGGAAGTTAAGGTTTTCGTCAAATTTGAGACGTCCGTAAGGATCATCCTCAAAAATCAAAGTTCCGTATTTACGGCATAGCTCAACAACGCCTACTCTGCGTTCCATGCTCCATACACTCCCCGATGGGTTGGAGAAAGTTGGGATGACATACACGAATTTAGGCTGATATTCCTTGAGCTTGGCTTCAAGATCATCTAATTGCATACCGTTGGAGTCTGTATTTACACTTACAATGTTGGCGCCATAGGACTTAAACACCTGAAGAGCTGCCAAATAGGTAGGGGACTCCACCAATACAGTATTCTGCGGATCAAGCAGCACACGCGAAACCAGATCGATAGTCTGCTGTGAGCCCGTCGTCATGATGATGTTATCTCTGGTGACGGAGATGCCTTGGGATGCCATTATGGTTGTAAGGCGTTCCCGTAGAGGAATATATCCATCGGTTAGACCGTATTGAAGCGCGGTAGTACCGCCCAGACGGAATACCCGCTCATAGGCTTGAGCAACGGCTTCGATGGGAAAAAAGGCATCGGCCGGAAGACCACCTGCCAGGGATAACACGTTTGTTCCCTGGGTTAGCTTCAAAATGTCCCTTACGATGGACGAGCTCTGAGTACGAGCCATACCCGAAAATTTATATTCCAATCTAATCATCTCCTGTGTTCTATACTGTATTATGAAATTTGTTGTATTATAACAATAATGAAGTATAACAGTAAACGTCTGAATATAACAGTTGATTGGTCTAATGGAAGGCCGAAAAAATCCTGATCCCAAGAACAAATTCGACCATACAAATCACTATCACGTAAATCTTGCTATTATTCAGCGTAAGCTTGAAATGCTTGGTTTCTCGCTAGAAGGTTACACTGGTAATGATCCGGTTATCCACATGTGCATAAGAATCAGCAAAGCAAAGTTACTCACAATTCTACATGGAGCTTTCTTACAAAACCTAACACGTTATCGCTTAGACGATAATATGGCTTTGGAAATTCTAGCAGCTATGAAAAAACATAATAAACAAGCTGATTCGCCAAACATCGGACAGCTTTTGAGCACACCAAAAACGTGTCTAGATCGCCCTTCGCAGCGATCCAGACACGTCTCTCTTTTACCCTGATATGCTAATAGTGAATACTATCATGTTTTTTTCAAATAGGGACTGGTTATTTTTTTAGGATGCATGTTCAAACTGACTGTTGTATAGATCGGCATAGAAGCCGCCTTTAGTCAGCAATTCCTCATGGTTACCCGTTTCGATAATGTCACCGTCCTTCATGACCAGAATCAGATCGGCGTTCTTGATCGTCGAGAGGCGGTGGGCAATCACAAAGGAGGTTTTCCCTACAGTCAGCTGGTCCATCGCTTGTTGAATCAGCAATTCCGTACGTGTATCTACCGAGCTTGTGGCCTCATCCAGAATGAGCATGGGTGCATCTTCAATCATGGCTCTTGCAATGGTAATCAATTGCTTTTGACCGGCAGAGAGATTGGCTTTGTCGTCCAGCACCGTGTCATAGCCCTGCGGCAGTGTTTTAAGGAAGCTGTGCAGCCCCACCGCTCTACATGCGGCTTCTACCTGTTCATCGGTAACATGCTCTTTGGAAAAGACGATATTCTCACGGATCGTTCCTTCAAACAGCCAGGTATCCTGCAGCACCATACAGAATAATTCATGAATATTCGCACGTGTTAATTGGCTGATCGGGGTTCCGTCAATATAGATTTCCCCGCCGTTCAGCTCATAGAACCGCATGAGCAAATTCACGAGCGTCGTCTTACCGGCGCCTGTCGGACCAACAATGGCAATTTTCTGACCGGCTTCAGCTTTCATGGAGAAGTCTTTGATAATCATACGGTCTTCGTTATAACCGAAACGGACATGTTTGAATTCGACATCCCCTTTGGCGTTGTCCAGCTTCTTGGTCTTGTCGCTCTCATCTGCCAATTCTTCTTCACCCAGAAATTCGAATACACGTTCACTGGCGGCAGCCGCCAATTGCAGATTGGTTGCGGCCTGTGCCAGCTGTGACAAGGGCTGTGTAAACAGACGAATATACACCATGAATGCCACAATGGTTCCGATCGTTATAGCATGTTGGTTCACCAGCAAAGCGCCCACGACACAGACCGCAACATAACCGAAATTCCCGATGAACATCATGACCGGCATCATCAGGCCAGACATGAACTGGGATTTCCATGCATTTGTATATAAGCGGCTGTTAATGCCATGGAATACTTCCTTGGCTGCTTTTTCTCCGTTATATACCTTGACTACGTTATGACCAGCATAGGTTTCTTCGATATGACCGTTGATCTGGCCAAGTTCCGCTTGCTGTGCTACAAAATATTTCTGTGAATGCTTCATAATCACCGTCATCAGGGAAAAACCGATCAGCGTAGCTACAATCCCGGTAACGGTCATGATCCAGTTCGTATACAGCATCATAATCAAGGCGCCCACGAAGGTTGCCAGCGCGCTGACAAGCGTACCGAGACTGTTGTTTAACGTTTGCCCGATGGTATCGACATCGTTGGTCACACGGCTGAGCACATTACCGTAGCTCGTAGCGTCAAAATACTTCAAAGGCATATGATTGATTTTTTGGGAGAGCTCTGTCCGCATTTTCTTTGTAAGACGCTGTGACACGGTTGCCGTAATGAAGCCTTGGAAATAGTTAAAAATAAGACCAAGACCATACAAAAGCGCCAATACAAGAACAATCTTCTGGACAGCACCCACATCAATCCCTGTTACGATTCCTTTCTGGATCAGATTGGCAATATCGCTGAGCTTATCCGGGCCAATTACGTTGAAGATGGAACCTGCCAGAGCAAGCACCATAGAGAGCATAATCATAGGTATATAGGACTTGCTATAGGATAAGAGCTGTTTGAGGGTCTTTTTAAAATGATTCGCTTTTTTACCAGCATCCATGTCGCCCGCAGGATCTCCACGCAGGGGACCTCGTTGTTTCATTTTCATGCTCTGGTTGCCTTCGGTGTGTTCATTCTTATCCATGTACGAGTTCCTCCTTTGAAAGCTGCGAATAAGCGATCTCCTGATAGGTGCTGCAGTTCGCCATCAGCTCATCATGTGTGCCGCTCCCTACAATCTCACCCTGTTCCAGTACGATAATTTGGTCAGCGTCCTTAATGGTGCCTATGCGCTGAGCAACAATGAGTGTGGTAGCATGGTCGGTTTCTTTTTTGAGAGCCGAGCGCAGAATTCGGTCTGTTTTGTAGTCCAGTGCTGAAAAGGAATCATCGAAGATATAAATCTCCGGCTGACGGTAGATGGCACGAGCAATGGACAGACGCTGCTTTTGACCGCCTGATACGTTCGTTCCACCTTGTGAAATCCGTCCCTGATACTGACCGTCCATTTTTTCGACAAATTCCGTGCCTTGGGCAATCCCTACGGCTGCCTGGATGAGTTTCTCCGAAGCCTCTGCTCTTCCGTTATCACCGTACGAAACGTTGGATGCCACTGTACCGCTGAAAAGCACGGCTTTCTGAGGGACATACCCGATTTTGTTATGAAGTGCATGCTGGTTATAGTTTTTGACATTGACACCATTCACGAGCACTTCTCCCTCGGTCACATCATAGAAACGGGGAATCAGATTGATTACGCTGGTTTTACCGCTGCCAGTCGCGCCGATGAAGGCAACTGTCTCACCCCGTTTCGCCGTAAAGCTAATATCGCGAAGCACGGGCTCCTCGGCGTCCGGATATTTGAAGCTGACATTACGAAATTCCACCTGTCCCATAACGTCTTTTTCTCCAGCCGCCTCATGCCCGTTCATGATGCTGGATTGGGTGTTCAATACCTCCATGATCCGTTTGGCAGAAATCGAAGCGCGAGGCATCAGGAAGAAAATCATACTAACCATCATAAAGGCCATGACCACCTGCATCGCATAAGAGGAGAATACGACCATATTGGAGAACAGCGCAATGCGGTCCGGCACGGCCGCCCCATTAATCAGGTAAGCGCCGATGCAATAGATAGAGACACTCAGACCCGACATAATAAAGGTCATACCCGGGCCAATCATTGCCATTAACCGGTTCGCAAACAGGTTTGTATTCGTCAATTCGATGTTGGCCTGCTCAAACTTTTCCTCCTGATACTGATCTGCATTATAAGCGCGCACCACCCGAAGTCCAGTCAAATGCTCACGTGTTACCCTGTTCAGATTATCGGTGAGACGCTGGATTCGCTGGAAACTGGGGAGAGCGAAAATAACAATAACACTTAGCATCAGGATCAAAACAGCCACGGCCGCTCCTGTAGAGGCGGTCCACTGCCAGTTTTTATCTGCAATCTTCACAATAGCCCACACGGCCAAAATCGGTGCCTTGACGATCACCTGCAGTCCCAACGCAACGATCGTTTGAATCTGGGTAACATCGTTCGTGGTGCGGGTGATGAGGCTTGCCGTCGAAAAGCTGTTCATCTCTTCCATCGAAAAGGATAAGGTCTTATCAAAAACCATCGCACGCAGTCGCATGGCCAGCCCTGCCGCCACCTTCGCCGCAAAATAGCCAACAATAATAGATGCAATCATACTGCCGACTGCACACAACAGCATGTAACTGCCGGGAATCAGCAGTTCCGACATAGGCGTTCCTTCCCTTTGCAGCTTGGTCGTAATTTCCGCCATATAATCAGGCAGCTTCAGATCAAGCCAAACCTGCACAACGATGAAAGCCAGGCTGCAAAGCACGAGCATCCATTCATTTTTCTTGAGATATTTGAATATCTTTAGCATTCTGTTGCACTCCTTTTATCTGAAAATCTTAGGTGTTTGGTTCAATTTGATCACCTTCATGCGACCTGCTTAGGAATTCAACTTTTAGAGACAATAAGCTTAATGAGTCGGATAAATTCTTTGGCATCCTGTTCGTCCAGCTTGCGAAGAATGCTCTCGGTCCATGCGATTCCTTCATTATACTTATCAATCATAAATTGCTTGCCTGAATCCGTAATAAATACAATCACCTTACGTTTGTCGGTGACATCGGTACGGCGTACAACCAGACCTTTCTTCTCCAGGCTCTTCAGCGCCGTTGCTACCCGTCCTGTACTGACGGACAAGTATTCGCTCAAGTGGCCCGAAGTAACCCCGCCCTTATTGAAATTCAGACAGATGAGAATTCCCATTTCACCACGTGAGTAGTGCCCTCGCTCCTCTAATGACGGTTTGTGCTTTTTGACAATATACTCGAATAGTTCTGTCGCTAATGTCTTATAATCCAATGGTCACAACACCTTCTAGCTTTTATCTCATACTATAAGATAATAATGACGCCCGGGTAAAAAGTCAATTCGGGAAAGTATGGAATACAAGAAGCATCCAAGACCATCTTCACGGGAATACATTGAATACACAGCTTTAAATGTCATACTTGTACTTCCATCAATTTTGCCCATACAAAAAACCGCAGCCTTCCGAAACGACAGGTTACGGTTGTGTTGTGGATAGGAAACAGATAAAATCACAGGAACGTTATCATGCTTATTTTGAAAATAACTGCTCTGCGTCATCCAGCACCATATGCCGGCAATGATGCGACAGAAAATCTGAATGTCTGTCTGGATGCAAAGATGGATTTTATCATCAAGCGCAACCAGTGTCGCGAGCCTCCCGAAACCTGGCTAGCTATCGCCAAACAAAACGATATGTGCTGCGAGGAACGCGACGGCAAATGCGTTTATCTGGGATCGATAATCTGGGAAAACAAGAAGCTCGTTCGGCCGATTCGCGTCGTCTACCAAGTGATTGAATGTTATAATGGAAGCCGATGGTCAGATCCTGAAGGGACGATTCCGATGCATATTGAACTCAGCCGCAATAGCAGTGTCAAATTATATCTACAGATTGCCAAAACATTGGCGGACCGTATCCAGTCCGGACTGCTGCCTCAGGGTACAAAGCTTCCCTCTGTCCGCCATTTGTCCAGTCTGCTTTCGGTTAGCCCTGTAACTGTAAGCAAGGCGTATGCAGAGCTAGAATCCATACATCTTGTGGTGTGTACACAGGGAAAGGGATGCTATGTAGCCGAGCCTTCTGTATCCTTCGCATCGTGAGGAAGCGCTGGATTTATCTTGGCAAATGTCGCTGATAGATTACTTGCCGCGTGCACAGTTATGGAGAAACTTTAACCATAGCCGACAGGTTCCCTATTCCTTTCATATTGCCGCAGTTCAGCCAGAGCTTCTTCCCACTCGTGAAATCATTGATGATACCCAACGTTTATCCTCCGAAGATCCCGATGCGATGGCTGTTTACGGCACCTTCGAAGGGGATGTAGAACTGAGGGAAGTATTTGCAACTCACCTGAGCGAACGTGGAATCCGTACTACAGCGGAACATCTACTTGTGACAAGCGGTGCCCAGCAGGGGATTGATCTTGTGGCGCGTACGTTCGTTGGCCCCGGTGACATCGTCTTTATGGAGGCTCCTACATATACGGGTGCGATTGATGTATTTACCAGCCGTGGTGCCAAGGTGGTCATGATTCCGATGGATGAGCAGGGCATGCGCATGGATATCCTGACACGCCTCTGTGACACTCATCCTCCCAAGCTGATCTATACGATACCTACCTTTCATAATCCTACTGGAATAACCTTAACGACAGTCAGACGCATGCAACTTCTGGATCTGGCGCAAAGTTATCATTGTCTGATCGTCGAAGATGATCCGTTTTCTGATCTGTTCTACAAAACAAAGCCACCGCTTCCCATTAAGGCGCATGATCTGTCCGGACATGTGATTTATATTAAAAGCTTCAGTAAAACCGTCGCTCCCGGCTGTCGTATCGCTTGTGTAGTGGCTACAGGAAGTGTGCTGGACCGCCTTGTGGCAGCCAAGTCAACTACGGATCTGGGAAGCCCTTTGTTGACGCAAAAAGCATTGTTACCTTTCATCAGGCATCGGCTGGATAACCATTTCGTCTCGTTAAGAGATCAAATGCAGGACCGTCTGACCACTGCTTTGCACACACTCCAGCGCTTTGCCCCTGCAGAAGTCACCTGGCAAGCACCTGAGGGTGGTCTTAATATATGGATAAAACTCCCGCCTGCTGTTGATATCACAGAGCTGGGACGATTAGCTGATCGTGAAGGCATATCCTTTTTACCAGGAGGGGTATGTTATGCAGGTGGTATGGAAAGTAATCATATTCGTATTTCCTTTTCATACACGGCCAAGGACACACTCGAAGCAGGATTGCGCAAGTTATGCCGCTTGCTGGGAGAACTGCTTGACCGCTCGGTCATCATGGAACGAAGGCCTATTTTGTAAGGATATTTGCAATAGGGGTTAATCATCCAATCACAGGGAACCCCTTTGTAATATGCTGTACTAATTCACCGAAAGGAGTTGCACATTATGAGTCATTGCCCTTACGAACCTATCGTGTGCCCGCCGATGCAATTTGTAAATCATCAATTTTTCCCACAAGTCGTGCCTGTGGTTCATCCAATTGAGATTGTCAACCAAACGCACATTGTACCTGTACCCCACCATGTATTTCCAGTGGTTGTAAAGGACCCAGGTGAACCTTGCTGTCATACCCGCAGTCATACTAGCAGTAATGGCAAGCGTAAGGTACGTAGTAGCTCAAAGCGCTAAAAGTTTACAAAAAAAAGCAGCCATGGGGCGTACATGGCTTCTTTTTGCCCAAACGGAATCTTTTTTACGTTTCCAGCATCTTCAAGAGAGATTTAATCTTGTCACCCAAATGCTGTGGATACAACTGCAAAGGAACATATGGACGTTGAGCTGCTTTCAACGCCTTATATACGTCGATTTGGCCATATCCAAAATATTTGTCATGCCCTGGTGTACCCAAATCAATCACACTGTGTCTCATTAAATCCATAACCTCTTTGTTCGTCAGGTCGGGGTTGATGGAACGGACAAGGGCCGCGAGCGCTGATACATGCGGACTGGCCATCGAAGTGCCTGAGAGGGCGGCGTATTGGTTCCCTGGATACGTGCTTGCTATGCTTGCGCCGGGGGCCATAACATCAACATAATCTCCATAGTTGGAAAAAGAAGCCCGGTGCATAGACGCATCTGTGGCAGATACGGCAAATACTTCCGGATAGGCTGCGGGATAGCCTGGCCGTTCCGTATTATCATTTCCCGTGGCTGCGACTAATACAACATCCTTGTCATAGGCATATTTAATCGCATCGTGTAAAAATTCAGCTTGCGCATAATTACCGAGGCTCAGATTAATGACCTTGGCTCCATGGTCTGCAGCCCATATGATACCCTCTGCCACGGAATAAGTGGTCCCGGACCCGGATTGATCGAGTACCTTGACAGGCATGACCTTGTTATACCATGTCATGCCGGCAACTCCCTCTCCGTTGTTCACGAGCGCGGATATGATGCCGGCAACATGCGTTCCGTGACCAACGTCATCGTAAGGTTTTTCTTTCGGGCTAACTACGTTGTGTCCCGGGAGGATTTGGCCCTTCAAATCAGGATGGTCCATATCCACTCCCGTATCCACGACGGCTACGACGACATTTTTGCTGCCTTTGGATAATGCCCAGCCCCGGTTGGTTTCGGTGGCTGGCAGATTCCACTGATAGCGGGAAAAGAGCAGGTCATTCGGAATAGAGACATCCGACGCTTTTACGGGTTTTTTTTCATTCGTCAGATACATGTAGTGAGGTTCCGCATATACCGGGTTCCACTTCTGCGAGAAATATTGCTTTAGCTCTTTGAAGTTCATGTTATTCGAATGAAACACATACGTATAACCGAGCTTTCGGCCTGGTTCACAGTTCAAATCTGCTGCGATCTCGCGCAATTGCTGTTGATCAGGATTGTGGCGGAAGCGGACGACGATTTCATTCTCAAAATAATGGCTCGCATTTTCATTGTCATGACCCGTCTTGACGGTAATATCATGCAGTGTGTCGGGATGTACTGATTCGATTTTGTAGCTGCCTTCCTTCGGATAGGGGATCAGGCGCAGGTTTTTGCGCTGATGCTTTTCCACGTCATGAAGCACTTGCTGGCTGACCAGCGCGGCAACGCCGTATGTTCCGTCAGTTGCTGGCTCTGCCATGACAAAATATTTTCGACCCTCGACCTGAAAGGCTGCGGATTCGTAAGATTTGTTTTGCAGGACGGAACGGCGAGCCGCTGTCAGACTGTTTTTGACTTGAGCGTCATTAAGCAGACGGGATTGTGTCTTCCTGCCTGTGTAGGTTGTGCTCTTCGCGTCACGTGTATTGATCCACTGTAGCGTGTGAAGATGACTGTGTGACTGCTGAAACTTGCGGGCAAAATGCTTTTTCTGATCATTGGTTTTACCATTCAGTTCACGCATTACGTATTCAATATCCTGTCTGGCATCCATGCGAGTGATAGTGTCTGTAGCGGTCAAGTCCAAAGCCAACATTCCTTTTTTGAGCTGCTGTTCCTGCTGTGGCACCATTTTTGCCGTATATTCGGGCTGTGGTGTGTGGCGGTGATCTCGGGAAGGCAGCATCAGGGTGATGACAAGCACCCCGGCGGCTGCTCCGATCAGGGGTTTTAACCATTTTTGCCGAGACATGGGACCGTCCTCCTTGGGAGTTTATGAATTTATGGTTAGCGTGAGAAGGTTGGCATGTTTTTATACCTTTCAATCCTTATTTGTGTTAGGATAAATACTGAAAATTACAGCTCTTTCGGTTAGAAGGATCTATTTTCGGGTAACCAAATTGATGAACAAGCAACAAATAAGGGGGAGCTGCATTGATGTCAGCAGTCAACGTACAAAAATTATGTGAGTCGGCGCAGGAGAAACTGAAATCTGCCGTGGAACGGGTGGAAGCATTCCTTAATGAGCATACACTGCCGGAGCTGGCTGTGGATCGCAGTGAGGAGTCCGTACTCTTTTACAAAGGCTTTTTGTCTGATCTCCGCCATGTCCTTGTTTTTTCCGAAGTATCTTATGAAAAGCTGGGTGTGGCTTTGCGCCGTGCCAACTTTGACGTAGATTTTGCGGAAAAGGCATTGTATAACGTTTACCATGACTGCGTGAACAGCTTTTTTTATCCCAAAAATGAATCTTACGCAGAGGACGGACGCTACGCTTATACGGGACAAGATGCTATACGCTTCCGTAAAACGCCAGTAACGCCTGCCCGCGAAGTGATCATGGACATTACGAAAAATTTTGAAGAATTGCGCGATGATCTTGCTTATTATGAAAGTGATTATTTGACCCAGCGCCGGATGCAGACTCGTCGTACACATGCATAAGTATCTAGCCCGGTGATTTTTTCAATTAAAAACAAAAACAAATGAGACAAGCAAGTCGTTTCCTGTTTGCTTCCTGCCAGTGTGGAGGAGGTGCCGGAAACGGCTTTTTTCGTATGTCACCAACTGCCATATGCCGTGGCGCATAGGTGAACGATACCGGGGGGACAATGAATTCGAGGTGATGATCATGAGCCAAGAGGCCAAGCCAATAGTCAAATGCAGCGTAGCCAATTGTCATTATTGGGGAGAAAACAACTTGTGCAAGGCAGATTTGATCATGATAGAAATTGACAGTCACGCCGGGAAAAAATTTGATGAAGAATATGCGGGCGAAAGCTTCAGCTCAGTCGAACGTGACCAGGCTGCAACTTCTGCAGCAACCTGTTGTCACACCTTTAAACCAAAGTCTCTGTAACAATCCATCCCGCGAATCATTACGTAATTGGAGGTGCAGTGTATTATGGAAGATCATGAAACTGATAAGCATCGAGACGAAGAGAATTTTAGCCGCGAGCGTGTGGATTATCCCCGTCGTATTCAAGAACGCTCTGCCAAGCGTCGCAACCATCAAGAGGAATATGCGGCTGAGGTAGCTCCCGGCTCACCAGCCGTGACTCGGCATAAGGACAAGGATGAGCAGCATGTCATAAGCAAAAGTGGACGTATCTCAGGCTATATCGGTCTAGCCGCAGGTATTGCCGCACTGTTTATGTGGTCTATTGTGCTGGGGCCTATTGCTGCAGTGTTGGGTTTTTTTGCTTATGTAAATGGGAACAAAACAACAGGTATTTGGTCGATCGGGCTGGGTGCGCTGGCGACATTAAGCTACTTTGCTTTTATTCCGTTTGTACGTTGATTCCATGAAGGCACGAAAAACCGGGTAATTGCTTGCCTGTCCAAGTAGAAATGATTAAAGCGATCTGTCTGCATCAAGTCAGTACCATGAAGCTCCGCTGTCATTTCGACAGATACGGAGCTTTTTTTCGTTAAAAAGTATGGCAGTACATAACAAAACGTTGTATCATAAGCAGTAATGATAGACCGTTTGGGATATAACAACTAAAGAAAGTTGGGAATACCACATGCAAATAGATTCGCGCGTGTCCAAATCCATAATCGATACGCAGTTGTTGAATAATATAAGTGCTACAGCACAAACGGGAACAACGGATGCTTTTTCCGAATTGCTTGAGCAGGCAGGTCAGTTGGGGACAGATGATGCTGCAGCTCGTGTCAATTCAGGGGACGTTACAAGGGATGAAAATGGTTTGCTCTGGCTCCAATTGGGACCATCGAGAGGGGCAGCTTCGCCATTGGCGGTATATCCTGCTTCCAGCACAGCAACCGATGGACCAACCATACCTACGGCTTATGATGATCTAATTAACGAGGCCAGCAATAAATACGGGGTTCCGGTGTCGCTGATTAAAGCGGTCATTGATACGGAATCTTCGTTTAACCCGCTGGTCACTTCTTCAGCGGGAGCCAAAGGCCTTATGCAGCTTATGGATGCTACGGCCCAAGGGTTGGGCGTGAGCGATGCGTATGACCCTGCACAAAATATTGATGCCGGAGTTCGTTATTTGTCTTACCAGATCAAACGTTTTAACGGACAGGAAAATATGGCCTTGGCAGCTTATAATGCGGGGCCCGGACGGGTACAGCGTCTGGGCGTGAATAGTGACGAGCAGCTGATGGCTGTGCTGGACAAGCTTCCGGTAGAAACGCAAAAGTATATTACCAAAATTCAGAACGCACGTGAAAAATATACGATTTAAGCCCTGTAGCTTATGAAGAAAAACAAAATTTTAATCAAACAGGTCCGCAGGCAGGATCAATATGGGGAAAGGGTGTCACTGTGTAATGCAGTGACCTTTCCCTGTTTTGGTCTTTTTTTGTTGTAGAGGTTGCAGGGCAGAAAGGGGGTTCCATGAAATATTTTGATTATGCAGCGACAACTCCGCCTTTTGAAGAGGTGATTACGACGATTGAAGAGGTGATGAGACGCCACTACGGCAACCCGTCCTCAATGCATCGGTACGGGGAAGATGCGGATAAGCTGCTCAAGCGTTCCCGGGAGGTTTGTGCTACAGCTTTGGGTGTACATCCGGCGGAGATTGTGTTCACATCCGGGGCAACGGAAAGCAATAATCTCGCTATTAAGGGAGTGGCCTTGCAGTATCAGGCCAGAGGCAAGCATATCGTTACAGTATCAACGGAGCATCCGTCTGTGTATGAGGCTTGCAAACAGTTGGCAAAAGTGGGATTTGAGGTCACATTTCTGCCCGTTGATGCGGAAGGGCATGTCAGTGCAGAGCAGGTTTGTGCAGCTATCCGCAAAGACACGATTTTAGTCAGCATTATGCATGTCAATAATGAGACGGGAAGGGTGCAGCCGCTACATGATATCGGAGCCGCGCTGAAGGAACAGTTCCCGCGTGTACTGTTTCATGTTGATGGTGTGCAGGGCTATGGAAAGCTTCCGGTGGATATCCGGGGCTGGAAGGCTGATTTGTACAGCCTGTCCGCACATAAGCTGCGCGGTCCCAAAGGAGCCGGACTGCTTGTGGTTCGGGAAGGTGTGGAGCTTTTCCCACTGCTTAGCGGAGGCTCTCAGGAGCAGGGATTTCGTGCCGGTACGGAAAATGTTCCGCTGCTTGTCGGCATGTCCAAGGCAGTGCGGCTGGCGGGCGAATGGCAAGCAGAGGCGGCGCAGCGTATGACTGCTTGGAGAGATCGGGTAGCCGCGGAAGTGAAGACGATCCCCCAATTGCGACTGAATAGCGGGGAGGAAGCACCGCACATTGTCCATTTTTCGTATCCGGGTATGAAGGCAGAGGTGCTGCTGCATACGCTGGAGCAATTGGGCTTTGCGGTATCGACCCAATCGGCTTGTTCCTCCAAATTAGCCGAGCCTAGCCGGATTTTGCTGGCGATGGGTCGCAATGAGGCGGAAGCGTCTGGCGGCATTCGGATCAGCTTCGGGGATGAACATACGGAACAGGATATTGACGAGCTTATTCTCGCGCTTCGCCAGGCTGTGGCGCAGTTGGAATCCCTTGAAAGGTGGAAACGTTAAAATGAATTATGATATGTTGTTGCTTCGCTTTGGCGAATTTACATTAAAAGGGAAAAACCGCGCCCGTTTTGAAAAGGCGGTACTGAATCACGTAAAACTGTTGCTCAAGCCGTTTCCCGGCGCTACTTTGCGTAAGGAATTTGGACGGATTTATGTAGTTCTCGGAGGAGAGCCTTATGAGCAGATCATTCAGGTGCTACAAAAAGTCTTTGGTATCACCACCATCAGTCCTGTTAAAATGGCTCCTGTTGAGCTTGACACGATTATTGAGACCTCTGTAGCCTTGATGCGTGAGTTGAACCCGACCGAGGGAACGACTTTCAAGGTAAATGCTCGCAGGGTGTGGAAAGGATTTGCCCATTCCTCTCATGAGATGAATCATTTGATTGGCTCGCCGGTACTGCGCGGGTTTCCAGTGTTAAAGGTCGATGTCCGCCAACCGGATATCGAGCTACGGGTGGAAGTCAGAGAGCAGGCGGCTTATATATTTAGCGATATTATTACGGCTGTAGGAGGCTATCCGTTAGGTACAAATGGCAAAGCTATGCTGCTGCTCTCGGGCGGAATCGACAGTCCGGTAGCGGGATGGTCCTCCATGCGCAGAGGATTGGAAATCGAATGCGTCCATTTTTACAGCTATCCGTTTACGAGTGAGCGTGCGAAAGAAAAGGTTATTGACTTGGGGAGGGTATTGGCGGGTTACGCGGGACGCATCAAGATTCATCTCGTACCTTTTACGGAGGTGCAGACGGCTTTTACACGCACTGGACAGGATAATTTAATTATCACGCTGATGAGACGGTCCATGCTGCGTATTGCAACCATGCTGGCGGAGCGTGAAGGGGCGCTGGCGCTTGTAACGGGTGATAGTCTCGGCCAAGTAGCCAGCCAAACTTTATCGAGCATGAATGTGATTGGGCGTTCGACGGAATTACCGTTGCTGCGTCCTCTCGTGATGATGGATAAACAGGAAATTACGGAAATAGCCAAGCAAATCGGCACATACGATCTATCTATTCTGCCGTATGAGGATTGCTGCACGTTGTTTGTTCCCAAATCCCCAACGACCAATCCGAATCTGTGGGTTGTTCAAAAGATTGAAGCCTCTATTCGGGATTTAAATACGTTGATTGAGCAGGCCGTGGCTACAACGGAGACTGTTGTTCTTGAGGCTGATGGAGCTATAGAGGGACGTCAAGAGGAAGTTGTAAAAGAGAATTGGTTTTAAAATCTTTTATGATGTTACGTATAAGGATATATAAAAAGGCAGATCCATCGACTATTGTCGGGTCTGCCTCTTTTTAGATTAGAGATAAGATATACGAGGTTTTTCTTGGGGATTATTTCAAAACAGCTTTTTTTCGACTGGATATGGCTCTGCGGTTTTGAAGATAGCCTGTAAGCAAAATACCAACCATCACTGAGGCAATAAACAGGGCACGCAGCGCGGGATGTGCGGTAAAGTATGGCTCCAGCTTGCGTTCTTCGGTAATCATATTGGAGGCGGTATAGCCAAGCACAGCCGAGCCCAAATAGATGATCCAGGGGAATTTGTTAATAAGCTTGATGAAAAGAGTGCTTCCCCATACGACAATCGGCACGCTGATCAGCAGACCGAGCACCACCAGTATCAAATGCTGCTGGGCAGCGCCTGCGACGGCGATCACATTGTCCAATCCCATGGCTGCATCAGCTATAACGATGGTGCGTATAGCTCCCCATAAACTCGTGCCGGCTTTGACTTCAGCGTGATCCTCCTGATCTACCAGCAGCTTGTATGCAATCCAGATCAGCATTACTCCTCCGACGAGTAGCAGCCACGGCACTTGAAGCAGCCAAAGCACGACAATCGTGGCCGCTATACGAATGAGTAGAGCACCGCCGGTACCGTACAGTATCGCTTTTTTTTGCGTTTCGGGCGGTAGCTTTCGGGCGGCAAGCCCAATTACAATAGCATTATCTCCTGCAAGCAGAAGGTCAATAAATATCACATTAAGCAGTAGCCAAAAAAACTGGAATCCGGACATGTCAATCGTTCTCATCTCCCTGATTAAACAACCTAAGTTCAGTATGCTCTGTTTATGATTAATACCCGTTTTCCGGAAATACGATTCATTATATTGCTGTTTGCTAATCATTTCAAGGATTATGCTCAACAAATCAGGTGTTGATTTTTAATAAATATGGATATGTTTAATAAAATTATTAGATTCCTCGGTGTACAAGCATACCCTCGTCCTATTTCGCATACAAGTAGGATGGGGGTGTTTGTACACATGGAGCATATCATTTTGCTGTTGAAAATATTAATGATCAATTTGGTGTTAAGCGGTGATAATGCGGTTGTTATAGCCATGGCGAGCAAAAACTTGCCTGCAAGACAGCGGAGCCAAGCAATATGGTGGGGGGCGCTCGGCGCAGTTGCCCTGCGCTGTGTGTTGACTTTTGCAGCTGTCATTTTGCTAGGCATACCCTTCATTCAGGCAGCAGGTGGTCTGCTCTTGTTATGGATTGCGTTTAAGTTGCTTTATGAGAATAACGATAATATGGGAGTAAGAGCAGAAACGACTATATGGAAGGCTATACAAGTGATTCTGGTAGCGGATTTTGTGATGAGTCTGGATAACGTACTGGCTATTGCAGCACTTGCAAATGGGGACATTGCGATCATTGTCATCGGGATTGCGATTAGCATTCCAATTGTGGTATGGGGAAGCAACATTATTGCAGTCTGGCTTTACCGTTTCCCTGTACTTGTTCTACTCGGATCTGCAATACTGGCCTTCACGGCAGGTGAAATGCTACTGCGTGATCCCAAACTGGGAGCATGGTTAGCCGGGTCAGTGGAAGTTTTACATTCATGGTTACCGGGATTACTGGCCACCGTAGTTGTAATAGCAGGATTATATCAGCAGATGCGAGCCCGCCGCATTTGAACGTAGTTTTTTTGGAAAACATCGGCTAAACTATACATAGGGCTTTTGCAAATGCCGGGGAATCTACTCGGTTTTTGTAAAAACACTATACTTACAAAAATACACTTGAAAACATTCTTATTAAGAGACCAAAAAACAAATCCAGCAAATAAAGGAGACCACGATGAATTCCGGAAAAGAGCGTATGATCGGATTGGGCATCATTGCCGTAGGACTGATTATTTTGATAGGAAAACTGGGGGTCTTCTCCTTTTTGGGACAATACTTCTGGCCCTTGCTGATTTTAATACCTGGTATTATACTGCATGCGATGTACATGATGCGTAAGGTTTCTCCCATTATGCTGCTGCCGGCCGGGATTTTGTCGGTGTACGGTTTTTTATTTTTTCTCTGTAATACATGGGGCTGGCATTTGATGGTCTATCTATGGCCTATGCTACTACTGGGTGTGGCGGTTGGATTATGGGAATACGCCATTAATGATATAACGCTGCCTCGCACCTTATATACAGGGAGCATGATTTTGGGGTTCGTTTCGATACTTCTGCTGATTATCAGCATGTTAGGGACCGGAATTATTTATGTGGTTGCAGTTATACTGATCGGTGCGGGAATATGGTTGATGGTTAACAATCACACCAAACGTAAATGGTGAAACGACAAGGTGTGCAAAATTTATGGCGGTAAATTACGGAACAGCCAATAATGTCTTGCTTTATGACATATTTCAACTATAATATAATGGATATGATAAGAGCGTCGGAATGTTTTCTGACGCTTATTTTAAGGTTTTCACGCGAATCGGAAAGAGAAGCTGCCTGCACAAAGCCTGAAATATACAGAGGGCTGGCAGGGAGCGGGCCTGAAGAACGATTGTTAGCCTTGGATAAGCATTACTTTCAGGATAGAGACACTATTTTGATATACGGAAAGGATATGGATACAAACCATGCATGCAAGAGAGAACATTCGCAATATTGCTATTATTGCCCACGTCGACCACGGCAAAACGACGCTTGTCGACAAGCTTCTACAACAGTCCGGAACATTTAGAGACCACGAGGCTGTTCAGGAGCGCGCCATGGACTCCAACGATCTGGAGCGTGAACGCGGTATTACGATTTTGGCTAAAAATACAGCTATTACGTACAAAGATTACCTGATCAACATTGTGGATACACCGGGACACGCCGACTTTGGCGGCGAAGTGGAACGGATTATGAAAATGGTTGACGGTGTTTTGCTCGTCGTTGATGCTTACGAAGGTTGTATGCCGCAGACTAAATTCGTACTGCGTAAAGCGTTGGAGCAAAACTTGACGCCAATCGTTGTTGTTAACAAAATTGACCGTCCGGCAGCTCGTCCGGCCGAAGTTATTGATGAAGTACTTGATCTGTTCATCGAGTTGGGTGCGAATGATGAGCAGTTGGAATTCCCTGTTGTTTATGCTTCAGCGCTGAACGGAACATCCAGTCTGGATGCCGAAAAGCAAGACGATAACATGCAGGCATTGTACGAAACCGTTGTAGATCACATCCCCGCTCCAACGGAGAAAGTAGATGAGCCTCTTCAATTCCTCGTAACACTGATGGACTATAACGAATATCTTGGCCGCATTGCAGTTGGCCGTGTAAACCGTGGTATTATCAAGCAGGGACAAGCGGTTACGGTTATGCAGCGTGACGGCAGCAGCAAATCAGCGCGTATTGAGAAGCTGTTCGGTTTCCAAGGTCTGAAACGGATCGAAACCGATCAAGCGGGCGCTGGTGACATTGTGGCTATTGCAGGGATCAAGGATATTAACATTGGCGAAACGATTGCCGATCCAAATCATCCTGAAGCTTTACCTGTACTGAAGATTGATGAGCCAACGCTGCAAATGACCTTCCTGGTTAATAACAGCCCATTCGCAGGTCGCGAAGGTAAGTGGATCACATCCCGTAAACTGCGCGAGCGTCTTCTGAAAGAACTTGAAACGGATGTCAGCTTGCGTGTTGATGAAACCGACAGCCCGGACGCATTTATCGTATCTGGACGTGGTGAGTTGCATCTGGGTATCCTGATTGAAAACATGCGTCGTGAAGGTTATGAGTTGCAAGTGTCCAAACCGGAAGTAATCGTGAAGGAAATTGATGGCAAGAAAATGGAGCCTATCGAACGTCTCCTCATTGATATTCCTGAAGAAAGCATGGGCGCAGTTATGGAAAGTCTCGGCTCCCGTAAAGCTGAAATGGTCAACATGATTAACAACGGCACCGGACAGGTTCGTTTGGAATTCCTGATCCCTGCACGTGGTCTGATTGGCTACACTACGAACTTCCTGACTTTGACTCGTGGTTATGGCGTAATGAACCATGCGTTTGACAGCTATGGTCCATTTGTTGGCGGTCAAGTTGGTGGACGTCATCAAGGCGTACTCATTTCGACGGAAAATGGAAGCACTACATTCTATGGAATGATGGGTGTAGAGGATCGCGGTATTCTGTTCCTGGAGCCGGGTACTGAGATTTATGAAGGTATGGTCGTCGGAGAGCATACACGTGATAACGACATCGTTGTTAACATTTGTAAAGAGAAGCAATTGACGAACGTTCGCTCTGCGACAAAAGACGATACTGTTAAACTTAAAACGCCTCGTATCTTCTCTTTGGAACAGGCGCTCGAATATTTGAATGATGATGAGTATTGTGAAATTACACCTAATGCCATTCGTTTGCGCAAAAAGATTTTGAACAAAAGTGAGCGCGAGCGTGCAGAAAAACAGCGTAAAACAGCACAAGCAAATTCGTAATTGATTGGATTGGTTTTGGCCACAGCGGCGACGCCCGGCAACGGGATGCGCCGCTGTATCTGTTTTAGGATTGTAAACTTGGAGAAAGCTTTATTTCTCAAAACGCAGGAAAAGGTGTTGAAGCATGAGTAATCTTTCTAACGGATTGCCTCCCCGGACACAAAGCGGGAAAAAATCCGCCAAACCGAAAAAAACGAAAAAGAAAAAAAGCTTTTTCAGATCGTTTATGAAGTTTGTTCTGTTTCTGCTCATTATAGGTATCTTGGCGGCCGGCGGTTACACCTACTATCTATACAATCAGATAGAGGATGTTCTGGATACGGGGATCAATAAAGAGGTGCCAAAAACACAGTTGGCCGAGGCCAAGCCTTTGACCATTTTGTTGCTTGGAACGGATTACCGCCCTGATCATCCAACTTATTTGTCGGACGTTATTATGGTAGCTACCCTGAATCCGAATACCAAGTCATCTACAATCGTGTCGTTGCCGAGGGATACGCGGCTGGAACTGGATGGATATAAACCTCGTAAGCTGAATGAGTACTATCCGGTGTTCAAGGCCAGAGAGAAAGAGTCTGGTGAAGTCGCTGAAGAGCAAATGAAGAAGATGATCGGCAAATATTTGAACATTGACATCAATTATGTGACGGTTATTAACTTCCAGGGCTTCAGAGATGTTGTGGATAATTTGGGTGGCGTTGATGTTACGGTCGACAAAAATATGTGTTACCGTGACAGTGCAGATGGTACTAACATTAACTTGAAGGCAGGAGCACAACATTTGGACGGTGATCAGGCCCTTGATTTTGTTCGTTACCGTAAATCCAACTGTCGCCCGAGAACAGCTGAATCTGATGATTTTGATCGCAACCGTCGACAAAATCAGGTGCTTCATTCCTTGATTGACCAAATGCAGTCCTTTAGTGCTCTAAGCAAATTTAGTGCAATTATTAAATCCGTTGATAAGAATATGATGACGGATATTGAGTCTCAGCAAATGAAAAATCTCGTACAGACCTATTGGAATATTTCCAAGCAAAATGTGAATTACAAACCGGTAGCGGGAACGTGGCGCAGTCCTTATGTCTATATTGATGAGCAGCAGCTTGATCTGGCCAAACAAGCACTGCAAGAGGAATTATCCAAAAAGGCGAGTGACAATAATACTGTCTCTTCTTCCAATTCTTGAGTTTGTATCTTACTTCCCTCTTATGTTATACTCGCAGCGAGTAAAAGCTCTTATATGGCATAAGGGGGTTGAGGTATGTCTGAGTGTGTAGCACGCCAAGTATATGGTTTTGACATTCATACCCGTTTGCTGTCTAATATCGTTTGCTTTTTTGGTAATGAAATGAATGGAATAAGTAAGGTCCAGTGAGTAATCACTGGGCCTTTTGTGTCTGATCCCAAGGTGTACAGGCTCTAACGGCTCTAATTACCTACCAACTTTTCGTTGTTTAACGCTGTCTCTGGGGTCTTTTTTCAGGGAATCAGCAAGTATTGGGTACCCGGTGAATAGGTATAGGTATGAAACACGAGATTGTCCACGCCGCTTTGGAGGGGATCTAAATGAAGAAAATTTTTGTGCTGGATACGAATGTGCTACTGCATGATCCGAAAGCCCTCTTTACCTTCAAAGAACATGAAGTGGTTATTCCAGCTGTTGTTCTGGAAGAAATCGACTCCAAAAAACGTAACGCGGATGAGATTGGACGGAATGCACGCAACGTATCGCGATTGCTGGACGGATTGAGGGAAGTAGGGCATCTGCACAGTGGTGTTCCACTTCCGCAAGGTGGGAGGCTCAAGGTTGAATTAAATCACCGGAGCTTTTTGAAAGTTCAGGAGATGTTCGGGGAGGTTTCGAACGATAACCGAATTTTGGCGGTCGCCTTGAATTATCAGTTGGAGGAGCAGGAGCTACCTGAACCGCGTTCGGTCGTGCTGGTCAGTAAAGATGTGCTGGTGAGAATCAAGGCAGATGTGTTAGGACTGCTGACCGAAGACTATTTATCCGACAGAACCGGTGATCTGAGTGAGCTATATCCCGGGTATTCGGCAATTCAGGTGCATCCGTCCATCATAGATGAGTTTTATTCCAATCGTTTTTTACCTATCAAACCACTGGAGCTGTCTTATACGCTATATCCTCATGAATTCGTTATTCTAAAGGATGAAATGGGAACTGGGAAATCGGCCTTGCTGAAAGTGAATCAGGAGGCAGATCGATTGGAGCCTCTGTATTTAAGCAATGAATCGGTGTGGGGGATCAGTGCACGTAATGCCCAACAACGGATGGCGCTGGAGCTTTTGCTTAATGATGATATCCCGTTGGTGACGATTACCGGAAAAGCAGGTACAGGCAAAACGTTGCTGGCGCTCGCGGCGGGTCTGCTCAAGGTAGAGGATGAACATCGCTTCAAAAAGCTGCTCATTGCCCGCCCTGTCGTTCCTATGGGTAAGGATATCGGTTATTTACCAGGAGAAAAAGAAGAAAAGCTTCGCCCGTGGATGCAACCGATCTACGACAATCTGGAATATTTGTTTGATGCCAAAAAATCAGGCGATATCGATAAAATTTTGATGGGCTTGGGCAGCATTCAGGTGGAGGCGCTCACTTATATTCGCGGGCGTTCAATACCTGGACAATTTATTATTATTGATGAGGCACAGAATTTGTCGCGGCATGAAATCAAAACAATCGTGTCCCGTGTAGGTGAGGGGAGTAAAATTATTTTGATGGGAGACCCGGAGCAAATTGACCACCCTTACCTGGATGCCGCCAGTAACGGGCTGACGTATGTAGTAGAACGCTTCAAGCAGGAAGGGATTAGCGGACATATTATGCTGGAAAAAGGAGAGCGCTCCAAACTGGCGCAGTTGGCAGCAGATTTGCTGTAGTAGCTCATACCACTATTCACTATCAGGATATTTATGTACTGCGCAGTATTTTGTTGTAAAAAAGACCTCGGGAACATCCCGGGGTCTCTTATTTTTGTCCATGTATTATTTATGATAGCTATACAAGGGTGAAAAAGGCTTAATTCAGACTCAGTTCTAGCTTAACCTCAAGTACCCCCGCTATGGTGCGTACCTCTGTGGCCTTGACATAAGAAATGAGCTGCTGCGGATAGAAGCCCAGATCAAAATCCTTTTCCAGCTTGTTACGGGTCGTATCTGGCAGCTCCAGCCCGTTAAAGACGAGCCGGTCCACATGGAACAAAATCGCATTTTGCGGTTCTTTCTCAACCGTATAGTGTCCCTCTACCCTTAATTTCATGGTCCCCTGTTGACCTTCTACAACAATACGATCCTGCCCGAAGGAAAAGTTGAAGTGATTAAATAATTCATTTTCCGATTTCAGAAAACGGTTAAAATCTTCCTCACGTATGCTTATCGTAATGACTTTGCCGTTTGTAATCATGGCTCCTTGCTGTTGTTGAATAAATTGAGGCAAATCCTGCATCGCTTGAGCCAGCGCCTTAAAATGCTTGTTCACCTCGTAGACGCCTACATTCTCCCAATAAGCTGTCATTTCACTGATTAGCTTGCGTAGCGTATCCGGGTCATTGCTGTTGTTAACACCGGCATTTACACGCTCCTGAAGCAAAACAATGCGCTTGCGTTGTTCCAACAAGTCTGTTTTGACCGTTTTCAAATCCGATGAGGCCCGTGTGACCTGTTCTTCCGTTTTTCGCATAATCCGATAATTGGACTCGTATTCCTGAAGCACATCCTGATCGTGGCTAATCAGCAACAAGTAGTAATCGTACAGGGAGAGAAGCTGTTTAAGACTTTTAGCTCCCAGCACTACACTGAGCAGCTTGTCCCTTTCGCCCATATAATAGGAGCGCAGCACAGAGCTCGCACGTTTCCTTTGCCTGATCATCTGCTCCTGCTGAGTGGCGAGATTGCTCCGTAGTTCCTGCTGACGTTGTAAAAGTATCTGTTGTTCCTGACTGATCCGTTCAATTTCATGATCAATCTCGACGATTGACAGACTATCCTGCAAAATCCGGTTTGCCTCTTCTGAAGGAGCAGCCAGAACAGGACGTACAGGCATGGTGGTTAGTATCAAAATGACCGTTAGCAGAGTACAACTTATCATTTTTAGAGTGGGTCTGTTCATTGGTTTTCCCCTTTTATGTATTCCCGCAAAAAGTCTAACAGTAATATATATGTTCCTTTCTTATTCTTTAACCATTGATTTATTGTACAGCACCCAGAGGATGCTTGAAACCCGAAACTATATTTGTCCACGTATGAGTTCTTATAGAAATGGAAATACAATTTAGTATCAAATAGATTCTATGAACTCTACGAGAGGCATAGAAATGAATAAACAGCTTTTATACCCTATTCAAATACCGGTAAGACCGGTTCATGAAGACGGTTATTTCAGGATGTTGTTAGGAGGGCTAGAGGCATGACTGCAATAAGACAAGATGCATGGAGTGCGGAAGATGATTTGATATTGGCGGAGGTGACATTGCGTCATATCCGGGAAGGCGGAACACAGCTAGCCGCATTTGAAGAGGTTGGGCAAAAAATAGGAAGAACCTCCGCAGCATGTGGCTTCCGCTGGAACAGTTGCGTGCGCAAACGTTATGATGAAGCCATCAGTATTGCTAAAGCACAGCGTCAAAAACGCAGTTATATTCGCAAGCAGAGTCCAGTTGGTGTATCTCAGGTGGCGGCTTTTGCCACGCTTGATATGGCTGAAGGGGTATACAGAGCGGATGGAACGAGTGAGGATACGTTGTCCATCGACGCTGTGATCCGCTTTTTGCGTCAATGGAAGGGATCTGTACAGGAAACCAATCGACAGATTAAGATGCTGGAAAAAGATTTACGTGAAAAGGAAGAGGAATTAAATCAGCTTCGCTCCATTAATGACCGGCTGTCCAAAGAGGTTAACGAGGTGCAAACCGACTATCGTGTTGTAAATGATGATTACAAAGCCCTGATTCAGATTATGGACCGGGCTCGTCGCTTGGCTTTAATCACCGAGGATGAGGAAGAGCTTAAATCCAGATTCAAAATGGACGCCAATGGGAATCTGGAGCGCATTGAGTAGCAAAATTACAGCAGCATATGTTAAATAGAACGTCAACTCGCGCTTTGCCGTAGTTGGCGTTTTTTGTATTTCTCTAGAGTGCATATGATATAGTAGAAAAAAAGATGGAAGCGAGACGATACATAGGTGATTGATATTATTGGAGCAGGTTCGCTCGGATTGTTGTTTGCCGGGAGGCTGGCAGCCTCAGGCACGAAAGTAAGGTTATGGACACGAACGCTTGAGCAGGCACGTATCATTGCATGTGAGGGGATTACTGTGCTTGAAAAAGAGGGACAGGTTGCTGTTCATGTGATTGGAGATACATTGAAGGTAGCGCCGTTGGCAGATTGGCAACGCTTGAATTCACAGGTTCCGCCACGATGGATTTTGATAATGACCAAACAGGGGGCGATTGAGGAAGTATTGGAGCAGATTAAACCTGCGGATAATATCGAAAATGATATCGGAATTATTTGCTTACAGAACGGAATCGGACATATAGAACGAATCAGACAGGCCTGTCCTGAAGCTAAGGTATACCCTGCGGTAACGACCGAAGGAGCCAAGAGAATCGGGGTAGCATCCGTCGTACATGCCGGGATGGGAGCTACGGAAATTGGCTGTTCGGATGAACTGGAGGAAGTACAGGCAGGGAGTTTCAAACAATGTGTGCTAAATCGGCTGCTTGCAGCAGGATTTGACGTTTGCTTGTCGAAAGAAATCGAGAACGGTATATACCGCAAGTTGCTGATTAACGCCGTGATTAATCCACTGACAGCAATATGGCGAATCTCCAATGGAGAGCTGCTTTCCGATTCGGGTCGTATACAAATGATGCGCAAGCTATACGAAGAGGGCATTCAAGTATACGAAGCCAATGGTATTCGGTGGGACAGTGTATGGTGGGATCAGATTATGAAGGTTTGCCGGGCAACGGCAGAGAATCAGTCGTCTATGCTGACCGATGTACTTGCACATTCCATGACGGAGGTTGCTTCCATTAACGGACAGCTGGTGCAGATGGCAGAGCAAGCGGGGGTTACTGCACCAACCCATGCGGTATTATGGCAATTAATTGAGGGCATGCGGCTAAAAGAGGGGTGATCAGTTGAGTCTCATACAAGGTACCATCATCACATTTAGTATTCTTCCCTTTTTTCCGTTTCTGATCGTGTTTGCGCTTTGCCGCTACCTGCTTAAAATGGAAAAAAAGAAGTCGCTGCTTATATCTATGGACATTACCACGGCTTTTCTGATACTATCCGTCGCGGCGCTCTTTAACGTCATTTTTGCATCACGATTCGGTTTTTATTTGATATTATTGTTGCTTCTTCTGGCGCTGGGTTTAATTGGAGGAGCCCAAAATCGAATAAAGGGTAAGGTCGATGGCAAAAGATTATGTAGAGCAGTCTGGAGATTGACTTTTATAGCAATGACATTGGCGTATATTTTATTAACTATTGTTGGCATATTTAAAAATATATTCAATAACATGTGATATAACATGACATGAAAACCCGAAAAAATATGAATTAATCATGTTTTTTTGAAAAAAAAGCTCAATTTAAAGAAATGTGATGTAGATTTTTTTGACCGCTGGTTGTATAATCTATAAACATATACCACTTTAGAACTAGGGGGAAAACGCTAGATGAAAAGGAAAAGCTTTTTAGTCCTTTTGACACTCATTCTTGCAGTTGGCGCACTGTTAGCAGGTTGTGGCTCCAGCAGCAAGAACGAAAACAATGGCAAGGGCGCACAAGAAAATGCATCAACTACGCCGGCTCCGGCCGACAAACAGATTTTGCGCATTAATCTGGCATCCGAGCCACCAACATTTGACCCGGCACAGGCTCAAGATACTCAAGCAAACACTGTTTTGAAAACAATGTATGAAGGTCTTGTTCGCATGGGCCCTGATGGTAAAGAAATTCCTGGCGTAGCTGAATCATGGAAAATTTCCGATGATGGAAAAACATATACGTTCAAGCTTCGGGATACTGCAAAATGGAGTAATGGTGACCCTGTCAAAGCAAGTGACTTCGTATTTGCTTGGCAACGGGTACTGGATCCTTCCACGGCTCCAGCACCTCCGTATGCTTACCAATTGTACTATATCAAGAATGCTGAGGGATACAACCTGAGCACATCCAAATCTTTTAAAGGAACTAAAATTCCAGACTTCAAAGATGTAGGTGTCAAAGCAGTTGACGACCATACATTGCAGGTAGAACTGGAACATGCAACACCTTACTTCTTGGGCTTGACTGCTTTCTACACCTATTATCCGGTGCACCCGTCTGTTAAAGATAATGATAAATGGGCGACTAAAAAAGAAAGCATGATCACTAATGGACCTTTCACATTGTCGACTTGGGAGACTGGTCAAAAGATCGAAGTTTCCAAAAGCGAGAATTATTGGGGTAAGGACGAAATTAAGTTGAAGACAATTACAATGTCCCTTGTAAACAGCGGTGCAACAGAACTCGCTTCTTACAGAAGTGGACAACTTGATTATGCAGGTAAACCTAATGGCGAAATCCCTGCAGATCAAATGATGGCTGTAAAAAATGAAATGCCTAATGAGTTCCAGGCTAAAGGTATTGCAAGCACATATTACTATTTGTTTAACGTTACTGAAAAACCGTTCAACAATCTTAAAATTCGTAAAGCCTTTGCAATGTCCATTCAACGTCAGCCGATTGTTGAAAGAGTAACGATGGGTGGGGAAATTCCTGCTTATGGCTTTGTCCCTCCGGGTATCAAAGGTTTGTCTCAAGAATATCGTAATGAGCACAAAGATGATTATTTCAAGGAAGATGTGGCTGAAGCGAAGAAATTGCTTCAAGAAGGTATGAAAGAAGAAGGTGTAACTTCGCTTCCTCCAATAACCTTGCTTTATAACTCCACTGAAGGACACCAAAAGATTGCTTTGGCAGTCGCTGATATGTGGAAGAAAAATCTGGGTGTGGATATTAAAACCCAAAATCAAGAGTGGGGCGTATTTATCCAAACTCGTAATAAATTGAATTTCCAAATTGCTCGTGGTGGATGGTCTGCTGACTTTAATGATCCAATGACATTCCTGGATATCTGGACAACTGGTAATGGTAACAATAATTCTGGATACGCTAATCCAGAATATGACGGTTTAATTAAAGCGGCTAGAACAGAAACTGATCCAGGTAAACGCATGGAAATATTTGCGAAAGCTGAGAAGCTTCTTGTTCAGGATGATATGATTTTGTTACCTATTTACTATTACTCTAATACTTCCTTAACGAAACCAAATGTAAAAGGGATTGCCTTGGATTTTAGTGGTGCAATTGACTTTACAAGGGCTTATATAACACAGTAAGTAGCTGATACTTGATTCTGAAGTTGAAGGGTTACTTCGGGATATATATGTGGATACTACCATATATATCCCGTTTTTTTTGTGTGTGAGGGTTCTTTTCATGAATTATGTAACCATGCATATAAGTAGAGTGGACAACCTAACTCTATTTCTATAGAATCGAATGGTGTCGAAAAAAATGGGGGGTGTAAACGGGCGATGGCGCGTTATTTGATCAGTAAATTCGTTTTTATGCTTATTTCTTTGCTTATTCTGATCTCTGCGACGTTTTTTCTAATGAAGGCAATTCCGGGTAACCCTTTCATGAGTGAAAGAGCGACGTCTCCTGAGATTCAAGCCCGATTGATGGAACAGTATGGGCTGGATAAGCCGGTATATGTACAATATTTTAAATACTTAGGTGATATCGTTACAGGTGATTTTGGAATTTCCATGAAAAAATTAAATCAAGATGTAAGCGACATTATTGGACAAACTTTTATGGTATCACTTAAGTTGGGTCTGGTTGCTATCGTTTTTTCTGTTATTGTCGGTATTTTATTAGGTATGCTTGCGGCGTTGTATCATCGTAGGCTCATTGATACGGTAGCTATGATAATGGCAATTATGGGGATTGCGGTTCCCAGCTTTGTTCTTGCATCATTAATTCAGTTCTTTTTTGCTCAAAAGTTGGGATTATTTAATGTTATGGGCTTTGAAGGCCCGATGGACTACATTCTGCCTGTTGCGGCTTTGTCTGCTCAACCGATTGCATTTATTGCAAGATTGACGCGTTCCAGTATGTTGGAAGTGCTACATGCGGATTATATTAAAACGGCCAAGGCTAAAGGCTTGAAATCGATAACAATCATGTTCAAACACGTTGTGCGGAATGCTATTTTGCCAGTTGTTACCTATGTTGGCCCGATGACAGCAAATATTATTACCGGATCTGTTGTTATTGAACGAATCTTTGGAATAGGTGGTATCGGTAAAGTGTTTGTGGATAGCATTACAAGCCGCGATTACACTATGATTATGGGCATTACCATTTTTTATGGTGTTTTGCTCATGTTAGCTCGTTTTATTACGGATGTTGCGTACGGGTTTATTGATCCTCGGATTAAGCTGACCGGCGGGAAGGAGGGGTAACTTATGTCTGTGAAAGACAATGTTGTGAAATTGGACAAGCTCCAGGTAAAGCCGGAAGATTTCCAGAAAATTGGAGTGGATGAAAAGCAATCCGAAGTTATTAAGCGGGAAAGCTTATCTGCTTGGCGCGATGCTTGGGAACGGCTTCGTAAAAACAAGGTTGCTATGACTAGCTTGATTATTCTATTTCTTATCGTGCTTTTCTCCTTAATTGGTCCGATGATGTCACCTTATAATTACTATTCTAATGATTTGCTGAGCACAAACCTGCCCCCTTCTGCGGAGCATTGGTTCGGAACGGATGAGTTGGGTCGTGATATGTTTGTACGTACATGGATGGGTGCCCGAATTTCCTTAACTATCGGCTTGGCTGCAGCAATGATTGATTTGCTGATTGGTGTCATTTATGGTGGGATTATGGGTTACTTTGGTGGACGTGTAGATGAAATCATGAATAAATTTTCTGAAATTCTGTATTCCATTCCTTATCTGCTTGTTACGATCCTGCTACTGGTTGTTCTGGAGCCGAGTATCACGACAATTATCATTGCCCTATGTGTAACTGGTTGGATTAACATGTCATGGATTGTGCGTGGGGAAATGATGCAACTCAAAAACAGAGAGTTTGTACTTGCTTCCCGTTCCATGGGTGCTGGAGCAGGTCGCTTGCTTTTCCGCCACCTCTTGCCTAATGCTGTAGGTCCGATCATCGTTACATTGACGTTGAGCGTTCCGACCGCTATTTTTTCCGAAGCTTTCCTGAGTTTTCTCGGTTTAGGGGTGCCGAATCCTCAGTCGTCGCTGGGTTCAATGATTGAATCAGCTCTGACAGGATGGATGTACTATCCTTGGCGTATGCTTTTCCCGGCAGGTTTGATCAGTTTGATTATGCTTGCGTTCAACCTTTTTGGTGATGGATTGCGTGATGCGCTTGATCCGAAGCTGAAGAAATAGGAGGTGAGATCATGGTGAGTAGCAACAATTTAATTGAGGTTGAAGGTCTTAAAAAGTATTTTAATGTTGGCAAAAACCGTGTGCTCAAAGCGGTGGACAACCTGAATTTTTATATTCGCGAAGGCGAAACACTAGGTATGGTTGGTGAATCAGGTTGTGGTAAATCTACAGCGGGCCGTACCATTCTTCGCTTATATGAGCCTACAGCAGGTAGCGTGCGCTTTAACGGTACGGATATCTACAAATTATCATCAGGTAAAATGAAAGCCATGCGCCGTGATATGCAGATGATCTTCCAAGATCCGTATGCATCCTTGAACCCGCGTTTTACGGTTTCTGATATTATCGGTGAGGCGCTGGATATTCATAACATGGCAGGCAGCCGTGCTGAGCGTAAAAAACGGATCGAAGAGTTGCTGGATCTGGTAGGTTTGAACCCGGATCATGCAACCCGCTACCCGCATGAATTTTCCGGTGGTCAGCGTCAACGTATCGGTATTGCCCGCGCGCTAGCGGTTAACCCTAAATTCATCATTTGTGATGAGCCGATCTCAGCTCTTGACGTGTCTATTCAGGCTCAGGTGGTCAATCTGTTAAAAGAGCTTCAAGAGCGTCTTGGTCTGACATACCTGTTTATTGCGCATGATCTCTCGATGGTCAAGCATATCAGTGACCGGGTAGCCGTAATGTATATGGGTAAAATGGTTGAGCTTGCAGAAAGCGCCGAGTTGTATGCAAACCCGATCCACCCTTATACGAAAATGCTTCTGTCGGCGATTCCGATTCCCGATCCGGAAGTTGAAGCCAACAAAAAACGGATTATTATGCCCGGCGATCAAGCCGGCCCAATTCATACAAATGATGCATCCGGCAATAAGTCAGGAGCCTATAACCTGGAAAATGCCAAGCTGATCGAAGTGTCCAAAGGACATTTTGTAGCTGAGCCTTACGCCTGATGTTGTTTTATGCACCAACCGCCGAGTATGCTCGGCGGTTTTTTTGTGGGAAGCTTTGACGCGGACAAGGGCTTTCGGTACAATCAAGCAGTAAGGTTTTGGTGGAGACAGGAGGCAGACCCATGAGAATAATTCCGGCAGAGCTTCACGGAGGGTCGGCTTTGGCAGAAGATTACATACAGGGTACAGGACGCGCACGCGATTTGTATGAATATGATGTTCTGCATGCCGATGCTTATGCCCAACGAGCGAAGCGACTGGACGAGACGGAGCATCTGCGATTAAACCGTAAGGATGTCGTAGCATGTCTCCGCATATACAATGAGCAATACAACGCACACGAGGCGGTTCATGCTTCATTGGATCGGCTGGAGCAACCAGACGCTCTGGTGGTAGCTGGCGGGCAGCAAAGCGGACTGTTCACAGGTCCGATGCTGGTCGTTTACAAAGCTGCTACGATTATTAAGGCGGCCAGGGAAGCGGAAAAACGGCTGGAGCGTCCGGTTATTCCCGTTTTCTGGATTGCGGGTGAGGATCATGACTGGGATGAAGTCAATCATACCTATGTAATGGCGAATGATCCGCAAGCAGTAAAAATCAAGCTCAATAAGCAGCCGGAACGTCGTTCTTCGGTTAGTGCCATTAAGGTCGATGCCGCAGAGTGGAAGCAAGCCATGGCTGATATAGAGCAAAGCTTGCCCGACTCAGAGCATAAGGCTGATATTTTGCGCATGATTGAGCATGGTTTCAATGATTTATACGGACTAAGTGAAAGCTTCGCCAAACTGCTGGGACTTCTTTTCGGCGCCTACGGATTAGTGCTGCTGGATTCTGCTGATCCTTCGTTGCGCAAGCTGGAGGCATCCATTTTCCGTCGGTTGGTTCAGCACAATGATGAACTGGAGCAAGCTTACCGGGCGACTGCTGTACGGATTGTAGATTACGGCTATCATTTGCAAGCAGATGTCCATGAAGGCGGCGCGAATCTCTTTTATATCCATGAAGAAGAACGCTTGCTGCTGTTCAAGCAAAACGGGCTGTTCACGGATCGCCGCGGTCAGGTGGCATTTACAATCGAAGAACTGCTCGAAGAGACAGACAGGCACCCGGAACGTTTTAGTAACAATGTCCTAACCCGTCCTCTTATGCAGGACTCACTATTTCCGGTGCTGGCCTCTGTGCTGGGACTAGGAGAAATTGCCTACTGGGCGATTACACGGGATGCCTTCGGCGTGCTGGGGATGCAGATGCCATTACTGCTGCCACGGATGTCCTTTACGTTGGTAGAGCCAGGTGTGGAAAAGCATATGTTGAAGTATGAATTGACCTTTGGCGAAGTTAGAGACGGGCTTGAGGAACGGAAAAAGCAATGGATTGTCACCCACGATCAGCTTGGAATGCAGGAGCAGTTTGCAGGGGCCAAGGAAGCTTTTGTCCGTATATACGAACCGCTGATACAGCAGTCAGGCTTGATTGAAAAAGGTTTACTCCGGCTTGGAGAGACCAATCGCGAGAAGATTCTGGAACAGATTTCTTATCTGGAAGCGAAAGTTCAGGAAGCGCTGTTTCGGCAAAATGAATCAGCGCTTCGTCAATGGGATCGTATCGAGTGCTCACTTTTTCCGTTCGGACAGCCGCAGGAACGGGTGTATACGATTTATCATTTTCTAAACCGTTACGGCTTTGGCCTGATCGATATGATTATGGATGTACCTACCGATCTGACGGGTACGCATCGTGTCATTTATGTATGATTTAGCATGCTAACAGCAACAACCAATATGAAGGAGGAATAAATATGACTTCGCATTCTTTGCAAAACAGCATCGTTCACGATATTAAACTGGCACCTGAGGGCCATCTGAAAATTGATTGGGTGGAAGCCCATATGCCGGTATTGAACCGTATACGTCAACAGTTCGAGCAGGAGCAGCCTTTTAAGGGTCTGAAGGTAACCATTTGTCTGCATCTGGAGGCCAAAACGGCCTATCTGGCTAAAGTAGTACAGGCGGGCGGGGCTGAGGTCACGATTACGGGTAGTAATCCATTGTCCACACAGGATGATGTTTGTGCAGCATTGGTTGAAGATGGAGTTACGGTATTGGCTAAATACAATCCGGACCCGGCTGAGTTTAAAAGCTTGCAAATTAAGGCGCTGGAAACGAAGCCGGACCTTATTATTGATGACGGAGGCGACCTGGTTACTCTGTTGCAATCCGAACGACCTGATCTGATTTCTACCATCCGTGGTGGAGCTGAGGAAACAACAACCGGAATTATCCGCTTGAAGGCGCTCGAAAAAGAGGGTCAACTCCACTTCCCGATGGTGGCCGTTAACGATGCTTACTGCAAATATTTGTTCGACAATCGTTATGGTACTGGGCAGTCAGCATTCGACGGCATTATTCGCACAACCAACCTGGTTGTGGCAGGCAGCACGGTCGTCGTGGTAGGATATGGCTGGTGTGGTAAAGGGGTTGCGATGCGTGCGAAAGGGCTGGGAGCCAACGTGGTCGTAACCGAAGTTGATCCAATCAAGGCAGTAGAAGCCCATATGGATGGTTTCCATGTGTTGCCAATGGTGGAAGCAGCCAAGCTGGGTGACTTCTTCATTACGGTGACTGGCAACAAAGCCGTAATTACCGGAGAGCACTTTGATGTCATGAAGGACGGGGCTGTGCTGTGTAATGCGGGGCATTTTGATGTGGAGGTTAGTAAGCCTGAGCTTGCCAAACGTTCCGAATCCATTCGGACGGTGCGTCGCAACATTGAGGAGTACCGCTTCAAGGATGGACGTAAAATGTATTTGCTGGCAGAAGGACGCCTCGTGAATTTGGCTGCGGCGGATGGTCATCCTGCGGAAATTATGGATACCACATTTGCACTTCAGGCGCTTGGCTTGAAATATGTGAACGATCGTTATAATGAGCTGGGCAAAGCTGTAATTAACGTACCTTATGAAATTGATGAGCAGGTAGCCCGCTTCAAGCTCGATAGCCTGGGAATCAAGATTGATTCTTTAACAGAAGACCAAAAGGTCTACCTGGATAGCTGGAATGCATAACTTGAGCATTGCCGGTCACGTTGGCCGGGTTCAAAGGTTTAACGTGTAACACAGGTGTTTGTATAGGTTGGCATAATGAATGAGACTAAGCCCTTTATTTTCATGTTGTTTCGAAACCTGATGCATATTGTCGGGAGTTCGTCTTCATGGAAAAAGGGGCTTTTTGGCGTGTTATGATACGTGGCAACAATAACAGACATCACCGTACGGATTTGTTGTTTATTACTTTTTGGAAATGTAAAGAAGGTCTTTGATTTTTTAAAGCGAATCTATTATGCTTAGGTGGTGGAAAGTGGGCCAAAGTGGGAGAATGGGGTAAGGGGTGACGAAACCAATGTTTATGGGGGAGTTCCAACATAGCATTGATGAGAAGGGTCGGCTTACTGTTCCGGCCAAGTTTCGTGAACTTCTCGGTGCCTCGTTCGTAGTTACCCGCGGGCTGGACCAATGCCTCTTCGTGTATCCCATGGATGAGTGGGCTGTCATGGAGAAAAAACTTAAAGCACTGCCTTTGATGAAGGCCGATGCGCGGGCGTTTACCCGGTTTTTTTTCTCGGGCGCGACTGAATGCGAATTGGACAAACAGGGCAGGGTAAATTTACCGGGGAATTTGTGCGAATACGCCAAGCTTACCAAAGAGTGCGTCGTATTGGGAGTGTCCACCCGGGTAGAGATTTGGAGCAAGCACACTTGGGAGCAATATTTCAGCCAATCAGAAGAAGCATTTAACGACATTGCTGAGAAATTGGTTGATTTCAACTTTGAATTGTAATTTAGGAGGTCAGCCGTTTGTTTCACCACATTACCGTACTCAAGGAAGAAGCAACACAGGCACTAAACATCAGGCAGGACGGGATCTATGTGGACTGCACGTTGGGAGGGGCAGGACACAGTTCCGTCATTGCGTCACAGCTTGGCCCTGAGGGAAGGCTGATTGCCTTTGATCAGGATGACTGGGCATTGAACAATGCGCGCGAGAAGCTGTCGGCCTACGAAGGAAAGATTTCATTGGTGAAATCCAACTTTCGCCACTTGCAGGACAGGCTGGCTGAACTGGGATTGCCCGAAAAAGACGGCGTCCCGCAGGTACAGGGTATTTTGTTCGATCTGGGTGTGTCCTCGCCCCAGTTCGATGAGGGGGAACGGGGATTCAGCTACAATCATGATGCGCCGCTTGATATGCGGATGGATCAGAGTAGCTCGCTGACGGCTTACGAGATTGTCAATGAATGGTCTGAAGCAGAGATTGCGCGTATTTTGTTTCACTACGGAGAAGAGAAGTTTTCACGCCGGATCGCGAAGATTATGGTTGAACGTCGAAAAAACAAGCCTATTCACACAACAGGGGAACTTGTCGATATTATCAAAGAAGGAATTCCGGCTGCGGCACGCAGAACCGGGGGACATCCGGCCAAACGCAGCTTTCAGGCTTTGCGAATCGCTGTGAATGATGAGTTGGGTGCACTGGAAGATACTTTGCATCAGGCAGTAAAATGTCTGGCTCCAGGGGGCAGAATTTCGGTTATTACGTTCCATTCTCTGGAGGATCGGATATGCAAGCATATTTTCAAGGAGTATTTGGCGAAAAGCATCTATCCATCTGATTTGCCTATTTTGGAGGACAAAATGATAGGGGATCTGAAGCTGGTGAATCGTAAGCCGATTGTGGCGTCAGAGCAGGAATTGGAGCTTAATCCACGGTCCCGGTCAGCCAAGCTGAGAGTTGCCGAAAAATTGTAAATTTAATGGAGAAGGAGAGGCGACATGGCTTATACACGCGGTAATTTGGCTGTAAAAGAAAGAGCCCGTCAGGAACAGGTTCAGCAACAACGGTATCGTGAAACCACTAAAGTCGTTACACGCCGTAGAGAGCTGCCGATTCGGGAAAAGCTGCTGTATCTTTTGACACTTGTAACGTGCATTGTCATTGCTGGTATGCTGATTGGCAGATACGCGCACATTTATCAAATCAATTATTCGATTAATACAGCGAGCAAGGACATTTCCAAATTACAGACCAATATCGCCCAACTGAAGATTCAGAAGGAACGGCTGGAAAATCAGATTGTACCTACGGCAAAGGAACAGGGATATATCGAGCCGACGAGAGAGCCCATTCGTGTGGAAAAGCAGGCTGCCAATTAGTTAGTTAGGGCATAGCATTAAGCTATGCTCTGACGTACATTTTTTTGCAGAGAGGTTGAGCTATGGTCAAAAGAATAAAGCTTCGCACACTGCTGATAGGGGGATGTATTACCCTCTTTTTTCTTGTTCTGCTATTTAAGGTATTTTGGATTCAGGTCGTGAGCGGGGAATACTGGCATAATCAGGTAGTTACTCAGGTGAAAAAAGACCAGGTGATCCAACCCAAGCGCGGAACGATTACGGATCGTAAAGGAAATGTACTGGCTACAGATGCCCCGGCCTATACAGTAGTGGTCAATCCGAGCATCATCCAGGAATATGATCTGGAAAACGAGGTCGTAGCCAAACTGCATCAGCTGCTCAAAACACCTGAGGACGAACTGAGAAAGCATCTTTCGGCCAAGGACAAAGGCGGTAACTATTTAAAAAACCGCGAGATTCGTAACGGAGGCTGGAAGGTAGACCCTGAGGTCAAGGCACAGGTGGATACGTTCAAAGAATATTTAAAGGACAAGTACAAAGTGATTGGAGCTGTGGACACGGTTCAGGAATCCAAGCGCTATTATCCGGAAAATAAGCTGGCTTCTCATGTTCTTGGCTATTACGGGAAAGACGGTACAGCAGGCATGGGATTGGAAGCCTATTATAATAAAGAGCTCTCGGGCATGGCTGGAAAGCTTCTTTATCAGCGGGATCTAAAGGGAGTTCCTCTTCAGGGATCGGAGAGCAATTATGAACCAGCACAAAATGGTAAGAATTTAAAGCTGACGATTGATGACACGATTCAGTATTATATAGAAGACGCTATGCAGGAAGCTATTGCAACATACAATCCGAAAACGATGACGGTTGTAGCGGCAGATCCCAAAACGATGGACGTTCTCGGTATGGCGAGTTATCCTAATTTTAATCCCAATACATACGGGAGCACATCTTCAATGGATTTTTTCCGCAATAATGCAACTCAGTCCATTTATGAGCCAGGCTCCACGTTTAAGATTGTAACCTTGGCTGCGGCAGTTCAGGAAAAGGTATTCAACCCAAATGAAACCTATCAGTCTGGTATGATCCGAGTTGGGGGATGGGATATTCGTGACGTGAGTCGAAATTGGGGAACGTTAACCTATCTTCAAGGGGTTAAGCGCTCAAGTAACGTCGGTTTCGTTCATCTGGGGCTGGATAAGCTGGGCGGCGAAAGGTTGAAGAAATATATTAACAACTTCGGATTTGGTGTGAAAACAGGGATTGATCTTCCGAGTGAGTCTAGCGGAGCCATTACGTTCCACACCCAATACAAATCCGAAGTCGCAACAGCTGCATATGGACACGGACGTGTTCAGGTAACGCCGATTCAGCAGGTAGCGGCTATCTCGGCCATTGCTAACGGCGGTAAGCTGAT
Source organism: Paenibacillus sp. LT-B23 (assembly GCF_059417685.1). Classification (NCBI taxonomy): domain Bacteria; kingdom Bacillati; phylum Bacillota; class Bacilli; order Caryophanales; family Paenibacillaceae; genus Paenibacillus; species Paenibacillus sp. LT-B23. Next base: position 153,934 of record NZ_JBSQBM010000004.1, read on the forward strand.
GCAGCCTCATCTGGTGAAGGAAATTACGAACCCGGATACAGGGGAAGTGCAGACGATTCAGCCAAAGGAAGTCCGCCAGGTGATTTCGCAGGAATCGGCCCTACAGACCAGCAGCTATCTGGAGCAGGTCGTGTCTGACCAAGAAATTGGAACCGGGCGTCTTGCTTATATTGACGGATACCGTGTTGCCGGTAAAACAGGTACGGCGACGAAAGTCGTGGGGAAAGTGTACGACCATTCGAAGGATGTCGTGTCCTTTATCGGCTTTGCACCTGTGAATGATCCGAAAATAGCTGTTCTGGTTGTAATGGACGAACCTAACAAATCGGTAGGCGGCGGTACGGCAGCAGCCCCTGTGTTCAAGAAAATCGTATCCCAGTCGCTGCAATACATGGGGGTTCCCAAAACGGGAGCCAAAGCGAATAATAAATCAGATAGTGCTGCTGTGAAAACGGTGAATTTACCGACGGTGCCACAATTAACTGGTCAGGTGAAGAAGGATGCGCAAAACGCATTGCTCAAACAGGGGATTGCCTATGAAACGGTCGGCAAAGGCTCCAAAATTGTCCGTCAGTACCCGGAGGCAGGCGTAAAAATGAAGCCGGGACAACGTATTTATTTGCTGACCGAGGATAGTGCCAACATGACTATTCCCGACTTTACAGGCGTCTCGTTGCGTGACACGCTGCAAGTGTTGACGCTCATGAAGGTGGGTGTTCAGGTAACCGGTGAAGGGTATGTTGTCTCGCAAAAGGCGCAAATGGTAAGTGGCAAGCGGGTCGTCAGTGTGATGCTCCAGCCAGCCAAAGAAACCGTAACCGGAGTTAAGCCGGAGGAAACACCCGACTCGACTACCGGCGTACCTAACCAAACAGGCAGTACAGCAAAAACAAATACTGATGCAAAAACCGATACCACTGCGAGTGCAAGCTCAAGCGGGGATACTTCCAAGGGTGGGGTCTCCGCTGTAGCCGATGAAAAAAGCGCGGCTGCGATTAAAGGCCAAGATAACTGATAGCTTGTTCTAACGTCTGTTTTTTTGAATATTCATGAGGTAAGACATGTCATGAGTATTTGGAGGAACGGAGGGGAGTGCGTTTGAAGAAATCTAACGTGACCATGCGGCGCAGGCTGGTATGGGGGCTGCTGGGATTGTTGGTACTGTTTGCAGCCTTGTCAGTCCGGCTCGCCTATGTTCAATTGGGTAAAGGGGGCGAACTCTCGGCCAAGGCTGAGGAATCGTGGCGCCGAAATATACCTTTTGCCGCCAAACGCGGCGAAATTTTGGATCGGCAAGGTACGGCGCTGACCTATAATGTCACTTCGCCGACAGTCATGGCGATACCGGTGCAGATCAAGGAGCCGGAAGAAGCGGCGCGCAGGCTGGCGCCCTTGCTAGATATGAGCGAGGATAAAGTGCTCAAACTGATTACCAAACGAACAGCAAGCCAAAAACTTCAGCCCGGCGGACGAAAAATTACGATGGAGAAAGCGCAGCAAATTCGTGATTTGAAGCTGCCGGGTATCGTTGTTGCTGAAGACAACAAACGCTATTATCCTTATGGTGATTTGGCGGCTCATATTCTTGGGTTTACGGGAATTGACAATCAGGGGTTAACGGGTGTAGAGAAAAAGAATAATAGCAAGCTTCGCGGCATTGACGGAAGCATTGCCTATCTATCCGATGCAGGCGGTCGTCTGATGCCCGGCTCTTCTGAGAAGTACGTTGAACCCAAGGATGGTCTGAACTTGCAACTGACCATTGATAAGTCTGTACAGTCTATCATGGAGCGGGAGCTTGACCAGGCCATGGTCAAATTCCAGGCTAATTCCGCGTTGGCCATCGCAATGAACCCCAAAAATGGGGAAATCTTGGGTATGGCTGGGCGACCAGGCTATGAGCCTGCGCTATACAAACAATATGCACCTGAAATTTACAATCGAAATCTGCCGATTTGGATGACATACGAGCCAGGCTCCACTTTTAAGATTATTACTTTGGCTGCTGCATTGGAGGAGAAGAAGGTCGATCTCAAAAACGATCGCTTTTTCGACCCGGGGTACATTGAAGTTGGCGGGGCCCGCCTGCGCTGTTGGAAAAAAGGCGGCCACGGTAGCCAGACTTTCCTTCAAGTCGTGGAAAATTCCTGTAATCCAGGCTTTGTGACGCTGGGTCAGCGTCTGGGCAAGGAATCGCTTTTCAAGTATATTCGCAATTTCGGGTTTGGCAGTAAAACGGGCATTGACATGATTGGTGAAGCAAATGGTATCTTATTTAAGTTACCCCAGGTAGGACCGGTAGAGCTGGCGACAACCGCTTTTGGCCAAGGGGTATCTGTCACTCCGATTCAGCAGGTGACGGCCGTGTCCGCTGCGATCAATGGCGGCAATCTGTATAAACCGCACATCACCAAAGGCTGGATTCAACCAGAGACAGGCAAGGTGCTGGAAAAAGTAGAGCCTGAACTGGTGCGCAGAGTCATTTCAGAGGATACCTCCCGACAAGTGAGGGAAGCACTGGAGAGCGTCGTAGCCAAAGGCACAGGCCGTCCCGCTTTTATTGAGGGTTACCGGGTGGGTGGCAAAACAGGTACAGCGCAAAAGGTGATCAACGGACGTTACTCTTCTTCGGAGCATATTGTATCCTTTATCGGTTTTGCTCCGGCGGATGATCCGCAAATTGTCGTCTATACCGCTGTGGATAACCCGAAGGGCATTCAATTCGGCGGGGTGGTCGCTGCGCCAATCGTGCAAAATATTTTGCGGGATTCGCTGCTTGCTCTGAAAATACCACCTCGCACCAATCAGATTGCCAAGGAATACAAGTACGGGGAAAACCGAATTGATACGGTGCCGGATTTGGTAGGTGCTACTGTGGCTGATTTATACGAAGATATGAATATGAACTTTATGCTCGTAAAATCCGGGTCAGGCAAGACGGTGGTCAGTCAGGCACCAAAGCCAGGCTCCCGGCTGGAGCGGGGATCAACAATCCGTATATATATGGGGGATTGATAGGTTCTTTTTATACCCATACTAAGATTAACGAGAGAGCAATGGAGGAATGAAAGATGCAGCTTCAACAATTGGCTTCACTGCTGGCCGCCTCCCGCATTGTGGGGGACGGTACAGTGGATTGCCGAGGAATCGGGGCGGACTCACGCCGTGTACAGCAGGGAGATTTATTTTTGTGTCTGCCCGGTTTTACAGTTGACGGACACGATTATGCACAGCAGGCAGTTGCGTCCGGGGCGGCGGCTTTGGTTGTGGAACGGGAATTAAATGTATCTGTGCCACAACTTATAGCCAAGGATGCCCGGTACGCAATGGCGGTTTTGGCTGATTATATGTTTGATTCACCGAGCCGTCGTATGCGCATGATTGGCATAACCGGAACCAATGGCAAAACAACTATAACTTATCTAATTGAAAAAATCTTGAACGATGCTGGAATGAACACTGGACTGATCGGAACGATTCAAATGCGTTACGGTGGTCAGTCCTACCCTATGTCCGGTACCACACCCGAGGCGGTAGAGCTGCAACGCTATCTTAGAAATATGGCGGAGCAAGGGGTCCAATGCTGTGCAATGGAGGTATCTTCACATGCACTGGAGCAAGGGCGCGTGAAAGGAACTGATTTTCGCACCGCTATTTTTACGAACCTGACGCAGGATCATCTGGACTACCATAACACGATGGAGGAGTACCGTGCGGCCAAAGGATTGTTGTTTTCTCGCTTGGGAAATACCTTTTCGCGGGATGCGTCGGACAGTAAATATGCTGTTCTGAATGCGGATGACCCGGCCTCCTCCTATTTTCAGGCTATCACTGCGGCCCAAGTGATTACATACGGCGTGGAAAAGGAGTCGGATGTGCAGGCATCCCATATCGCTGTAGGTGCCAAGGGAACATCCTTCCATGTCTCTACTTTTAAAGGAGATACCGATATTGAGCTGCGCATGGTGGGCAAGTTCAATGTGTATAACGCATTGGCAGCCGTTACAGCCGCTTTATTGGAAGGAGTGTCTCTGCCTGATATCAAGCACAGCTTGGAGTCCATAGCAGGCGTAGACGGACGGGTAGAGCCTGTAGACGCAGGTCAGCCATTTGCAGTTATTGTAGACTATGCCCATACACCGGATGGACTGGAGAATGTGCTCCGCACCGTTAAGGAGTTTGCAGTTGGTAAAGTATGGTGTGTATTCGGGTGCGGCGGGGATCGGGATCGTACGAAACGTCCTTTGATGGGAAAAATTGCTGCTCAATACAGCGATCATGCTTTTATTACCTCGGATAATCCGCGGACAGAGGACCCGGAAGCTATTTTGAAAGACATTGAGCAAGGGCTGATTGATGAAGGTATACCCGCAGAACGTTACGAGCTGATTACAGATCGTAGAGCTGCTATTCATAAAGCTGTTGAAATGGCAAGCCCTGACGATGTAGTATTGATTGCGGGAAAAGGTCATGAGACCTACCAGTTGATCGGAAAAACGGTGCATGAATTCGATGACCGCATCGTAGCCAAAGAAGCGATAAGGGGTTTATCCAAGTGATGAAAAGAACAATCGGTCAAATCGCCTCCATGAGCGGGGGAACGCTTCACATAGAGGCGGACGCCGAACGAATGGTTGAGGGCGTTTTTACAGATTCACGCAAGCCGCAGGCTCAGGGGCTGTTCGTTCCACTCGCGGGTGAACGGTTTGACGGACATGATTATGTACAGCAGATCGTAAGTGGAGAAGGAGCGGCTGCTTTTTTATGGCAAAAGGATCACGGTGCACCCCCGGCAGGGAATGCGATTGAAGTAGAGGATACCTTGGTGGCCCTCCAGCGTCTTGCGGCCGCATATTTGCGGGAGACGGGTGTACCTGTCGTAGGGATTACCGGAAGCAATGGCAAAACGACGACAAAAGACATCGTCAACGCGTTGCTGGGTACGACCTTTAAAGTACACAAAACCGAAGGGAATTATAACAACCACATCGGTCTGCCTTTAACGGTGCTATCCATGCCGCAGGATACGGACATCCTCATTTTGGAGATGGGCATGAGCGGACGTGGGGAAATTCGCCTGCTGACGGATATTGCCCAGCCTGATGTAGCGGTCATTACGAACATTGGCGAATCGCATTTGCTCCAGCTCGGTTCCCGTGCGGAAATAGCACGTGCAAAGCTGGAAATCGTCAGCGGTCTCAAACCTGGAGGCTTGCTGATTTACAATGGAGATGAACCGCTATTGCCGCAAGTGCTCGCGGAGCCCGAAACGGTTAAGCCAGACGGCTTGAAGCTGTTCACGTTCGGTATGTCTGCGGATAACGATGATTATCCAACTGGAATAACTACGGATGGAGAAGGCAGCTTGTTCACGACGGCCCAATCCGGCAAGGATGCTTTCCGGCTTCTGTTGCTTGGGCAGCACAATGTTGTGAACGGTTTGGCAGCACTGGCGGTAGCGCGTCATTTTGGGGTGGATGCAGACCATGTGCGCCAAGGGCTGTCGGCTTTGAAATTGACAGGCATGCGCATTGAGGTCGTGAGCTGCACCAATGGGCTTACCCTGCTGAACGATGCTTATAACGCCAGTCCGGCTTCAATGAAAGCTGCAATTCAGACATTATCCGGTTACGAAACAAAGGGACGTAAAATCGCCGTGCTTGGCGATATGCTGGAGCTGGGTCCCGAGGAAAAGCAATTCCACGAGGAAATTGGGCTTTTTGCAGCGAAACATGACGTAGATATGCTGTTCACCTACGGTGTGTTGGGGGCGTCCATTGCGCATGGGGCGCAAGCGTCCATGCCGTCTGATGACGTACATGCTTATGAGGATAAGCAAAAACTGATTCAAGATCTGCAAGCTTACCTCCGTGCCGATGATATTGTGCTGGTTAAGGCATCCCGAGGGATGCGACTGGAAGAAATTGTGGATGCGCTGAAAAACGGTCCGCTACAGAAATGATGTTGACGAGAGGGAGACTCCCATGGATATTCAATTATTACTGCTGACGATCGTCGTATCGTTTATACTGGCGGTCATTGCCGCTCCAATACTCATTCCGCTGCTGCGGCGAATGAAATTCGGCCAGCAGGTCCGGGATGACGGGCCGCAAAGCCATCTTAAAAAGACGGGTACGCCTACTATGGGCGGAATCGTTATTCTGGTGGCTTTTACGCTGACCTTTCTTAAATTTTCGGCGATAAAAAATACGGACTTTTACGTCCTGCTGGTCGCTACGCTTGGTTTTGGACTGATCGGCTTCCTGGACGACTATATCAAAATTGTTTTCAAGCGTTCGCTCGGACTGACTGCCCGTCAAAAGCTATTCGGGCAATTGCTGTTCAGTGGAATCATGTGCTGGCTTCTGATTAGTAACGATCACAGCACTGCCATTGGCATTCCGGGAACTTCCTGGTCGTTTGATTGGAGTGGCTGGTTCTATTATCCGTTCATCGTTATTATGATGCTGGCGATTAGCAACGCCGTCAACTTCACAGATGGGCTGGACGGGCTGCTGTCCGGTACCAGTGCGATTGCCTTCGGTGCTTATGCCATCGTAGCTATTCAAGCAACCTCGCTTCCGGCTGCGGTTTGCTCAGCGGCCATGATTGGTGCCGTACTTGGCTTTCTTGTATACAACGCACATCCGGCCAAGGTGTTTATGGGCGATACAGGCTCGCTGGGAATCGGAGGCGCTATAGGTGCCATCGCTATCGTCACCAAAAGCGAAATTTTGTTCATTATTATTGGTGGCGTATTTGTAATTGAAATGCTGTCCGTAGTTTTGCAAGTAGCTTCCTTTAAAACACGTGGCAAACGTATTTTCAAAATGAGCCCGATTCATCATCACTTCGAGCTGTCCGGCTGGTCCGAATGGCGCGTAGTTATTACATTTTGGGCTGTAGGACTGCTGCTGGCAGGACTCGGACTTTATCTCAACAAGGGGTTGTAGACAAATGAATCATCCAGACACATACCGAGATCAAGAGGTCGTTATTATAGGCCTGGCCAAAAGTGGTGTGCAAGTCGCCAAGGTACTGCACCAGGCCGGGGCCAAGCTGACAGTCAATGATAAAAAAGACAGGGAACAATGTCCCGAAGCTTCTGAATTAGAGGCTTTGGGAATTTCCGTTTTATGCGGCAGTCACCCGGAAGGGCTAATTCATCCGGGAGTGAAGCTGGTTGTCAAAAATCCGGGTATTCCTTATACGGCCCCGCCAGTGCAGAAAGCTGTCGAACTGGGGATTGAGGTCGTGACCGAGGTCGAGGTCGCCTATCATCTATGCAAAGCGCCGATGATCGGGATTACAGGCTCGAATGGGAAGACGACCACGACCACTTGGGTAGGTAAGCTGTTAGAGGCATCCGGCATGAAGCCGATCGTGGCTGGTAATATCGGCACGCCATTATGTGAGGCCGCTGTGGATGCCAGATCGGACGAGTGGATGGTGGTGGAGCTGAGCAGTTTTCAGTTAAAAGGAACAAAGGATTTCAAACCTGCTGTAGCCTGCTTGCTGAACGTGGCTGAAACCCATCTGGATTATCATGGTGACATGGAAGATTATGTTGCGTCCAAGGCGCGTCTGTTTGCCAATCAAACGGCGGCTGATACTGCGGTATTGAACTGGGATGATCCCGTTTGTCGGGAGCTTGTGCCCTATATCAAAGCGAAGCTGCTCCCGTTCTCAATGACGGAACGTTTGCAGGAAGGGTTGTTCGCTGACCCGCCATACATACCGGATGTGACGGATGACATCGAACGCAGCATCGTATATCGCGATGCGAGTGGTGTGGTGCATCCGATTATAGGCGTTGCCGAGATTGGTCTTCCAGGCCGCTTTAATGTGGAAAATGCCCTCGCTGCTTGTGCGATTGCTATTGCTGCAGGAGCGGAGCCGTCTGAATTGGCGGAACCGCTAAGTGCTTTTCGTGGAGTGGAGCATCGGCTCGAATATGTTGGAGAACATGCCGGGGCAGCTTATTATAACAATTCTAAAGCAACCAATTCCAAAGCGACGATGATGGCGCTGTCTTCCTTCAAGCAACCTATTGTATTGATTGCCGGAGGATTGGACCGGGGTTCGGATTATGCAGAGCTCGTACCGTCCTTGCAAGAGGGTGTAAAGGCTGTTGTGCTGCTGGGCGAGACTCGGCATAAGCTGGCAGACCGGGCACGTCAGGCTGGAATAGAGCGTATCGAGGTCGTCGATAATGGGGAGGACGCCGCCGTTACGCTCGTGGAGGCTGTGAACAAGGCTGCTAAACTTGCTGAGCCGGGAGATGTTGTATTGCTCTCACCCGCGTGCGCAAGTTGGGATATGTTCCGGTCCTATGAAGAGCGTGGACGTATTTTTAAAGAGGCGGCGCATAAATTGTAAGTAGGGGGGTTGGATAAGCCCCTACTTTTATGCAAGGGGTGGCCTCCTGATGAAGCAATCTCGTCCAGCGCCGGATATATGGCTTTTCGTCTGTATTTTGAGCTTGTTAGCCATCGGCATGGTTATGGTATACAGTGCGGGCGCCGTCCTCGCTTTTCACGAGTACGGGGACTCCTACTATTTTGTGAAGCGGCAATTGCTGTTCGCCGGGCTAGGTCTTGTAGCGATGTACTTTACTGCCCGAACGGACTATCGGATCTGGCAGAAGTATGCCAAGGTCGTACTGCTGATCTGTCTCGCTCTGCTGGTTGCCGTACTCATTCCCGGTATTGGTGTAGTCAGAGGCGGTGCACGAAGCTGGCTCGGTATCAGTTCTTTTGGCATTCAGCCATCCGAGTTTATGAAGCTGGGCATGATTCTTTTTCTCGCCCGCTGGCTCAGCCGCCCGGATTATGATATTAATTCCTTTATGCACGGCCTGCTGCCCCCGCTTGGACTCATGGGACTGGCCTTTGGCCTGATTATGCTCCAGCCCGATTTGGGCACAGGCACGGTGATGATGGGGGCGTCCATGCTGATCGTATTTACGGCAGGCGCACGTATGAAGCATTTGGGCCTGCTGGCATTAACGGGAGCGGCCGGATTTGCGGCACTGATTGCGGCTGCGCCTTATCGGCTCCAGCGGATCACTGCGTTTCTGGACCCATGGTCCGATCCGCTTGGTGCAGGCTATCAGATTATTCAATCGCTGTACGCCATTGGACCTGGTGGGCTGGCAGGCTTGGGGCTTGGCATGAGCCGCCAGAAATACAGCTATGTTCCCGAGCCGCAGACGGACTTTATTTTTTCGATTTTGGCGGAGGAGCTTGGCTTTATCGGTGGAATGACGGTGCTAGCGCTCTTTCTGGTTCTCGTGTGGAGAGGAATGCGCGTCGCTATTACCATTCCGGATACTTACGGCAGTTTGCTCGCTGTGGGCATTGTAGGAATGGTTGCCGTACAGGTGGTCATTAACATAGGTGTCGTAATCGGCTTAATGCCGGTGACAGGAATAACACTGCCCTTAATCAGCTACGGAGGCTCTTCTCTAACGTTGATGCTAACAGCGCTGGGCATTTTACTGAATTTATCACGTTATGCGAGGTGAACGTTTATGCGCGTCGTGTTGAGCGGCGGCGGTACCGGAGGACACATTTATCCGGCGCTCGCCGTAGCCAGACAGTGCGAAGAGATTGATCCGGACGCTGAATTTTTATACATTGGCGGTCAGCGGGGACTGGAAAGCAAGCTGGTTCCTCAGGAAAAAATTCCATTCGAGGCTATTGATATTACAGGATTCCGTCGCAGCCTGTCTGTGGAAAATATAAAAACGATTATGCGCTTCTTCAAAGGGGTCCGCAGATCCAAAGCATTATTGAAAAAATTCAAGCCGGATATCGTTATCGGCACGGGGGGTTATGTATGCGGCCCTGTCGTCTATGCAGCTTCCAAGTTGGGGATACCCAGCATTATTCATGAGCAAAACGCAATTCCGGGCCTGACCAATGCGTTTCTGAGCCGTTACGTGGATACGGTGGCAGTCAGCTTTGAGGGCTCTGAAGGAGCTTTCCCCAAAGCCAAAAATGTACTGTACACCGGGAATCCGCGCGCTACAACGGTTCGTCAGGCTAACCGGGACCGGGGCTTTGCTACCATCGGGGTTCCAATGAACAGCTCGGTCGTGCTTGTGGTCGGTGGTAGCAGGGGAGCAAAGGCCATCAATGATGCCATGATTGCAATGGCTCCGCAACTTTCGCAACTGAAAGACGTCCATTTTGTATATGTGACTGGTGAATCTTACTATGAGCAGACGTTGGACAGCATACGGAATCAGATCGGCTCACTACCCAATCATCTGCATGTGCTTCCCTATATTCACAATATGCCGGAGGTGCTGGCTTGTACCTCTTTAATCGTTAATCGCGCCGGCGCGTCCTTTTTGGCTGAAATCACATCATTGGGTATTCCATCCATTTTGATTCCATCTCCCAATGTGACGAACAACCACCAGGAGGCCAATGCCCGTACACTTGAAAAAGCAGGGGCTTCGGTCATGATTGTGGAGAAGGACCTGAACGGTTCGTCCTTGTTTCAATCCATTGCGGGGATCATGGAGGATGAGGCATTGCGCAGCCGAATGGCTGAATCAGCGTCTGCGCTTGGCAAGCCTGATTCAGCTGATATTTTAGTAAAAGAAATGGAGCGTCTTGCCCGTAAAAGTTAGACCGCAGCGCAGACTGGGCGGTTGTCACACACTGGATGGTATTGACATAAGATACCCTATACATTGTGACCATCACTCAGGCTGCCGGTTGTCAGGCGAGAGCCATACAACCATGCGGGGCAAGCAACAAGGAGGTTTCAGTACAAATGCAGCAATGGATGCCATTATTAGCGGAGCATGATATCGGAAAAGTGCTGGAGCATGAGCCGCTTTCCAAATATACGACGTGGAAGATTGGGGGTCCGGCGGATGCACTTGTCATCCCGGATACCAAGGAGCAGCTAGCAACTTTACTGCGGCTGGCTGGCGAGCACGGAATCCCGTGGATGCAGTTGGGACGGGGCTCGAACATGCTCGTTTCCGATAAAGGAATCCGGGGTCTCGTGATCAAGCTGGGACCGGGATTTGATTATGTCCGTTTTGAAGATGAACGGATCGTCGCCGGTGGAGGCGTGTCACTAGTCAAACTGTGTGTCATGGCCAGCAAGCAGGGGCTATCCGGCCTCGAATTTGCGGGAGGTATCCCGGGATCGGTTGGCGGGGCTGTCTACATGAACGCCGGTGCCCATGGGTCTGATGTGTCACAAATATTCCAGTCCGCTGAGATTGTGCTGGATACAGGGGAATTGGCTGTGTATGATGCCGAACAAATGCATTTCAGCTATCGCCACTCCGTGCTGCATGAGCAGCGTGGAATGGTGACAGAAGCGGTGTTTCGGATGAAGCAGGGCGACCGAGAGGAAATTTCGGCGGCGCTTGCAGCCTTCAAAGATCGTCGCAGGCAGACTCAGCCGTTACAGCTGGCCTGTGCGGGAAGCGTGTTTCGCAATCCGCCAGGAGACTATGCGGCCCGTCTTATTGAAGATGCAGGTCTCAAGGGCTTAAAGGCTGGAGGCGCTGAAGTTTCCGTACAGCATGCCAATTTCATTGTAAATACCGGTCAAGCGACAGCAGAGGACGTGCTTACCCTAATGAAGCATATTCAAAGTACAATATCATCTCAAACCGGCATCAAGCTAGTTCCGGAGGTTTTCGTAGTGGGTGAGCGGTAAACTCGGAGGTGATACATTGGACAAATTGGTGATTGAGGGAGGCCGTCCCTTGTCAGGCACCATACGTATCCATGGGGCAAAAAATGCGGCACTGCCTATTCTTGCGGCAAGCTTGCTTGCACAAGGTAAGGTAGAAATTCGGAATGTGCCCCATTTATTAGACATTAAGGTCATGCTGCACATCCTTGAGAGACTTGGCTGTACATGCCGACATGAAGAGGAAACGGTATACGTGGATACGTCGTCCGTCCGAACGTTCCAGATTCCGGAAGATTTGATGAAGCAAATGCGCTCGTCTATCTTTCTCATGGGACCGCTGCTCGCCAGATATGGAGAAGTTTCCATTTACCAACCGGGAGGCTGCGCCATAGGCGAGCGCAAAATTGATCTTCACCTGGAGGGCCTTAAGGCGCTTGGAGCGGAGATCGTGGAAAAAGAAGAACAAATTACATTTCGGGCCCGCAAGCTGACAGGAACGGATATCCATCTGGATTTCCCGAGCGTGGGGGCTACAGAAAACATTATGATGGCCGCTGCGTTGGCCGAAGGCCAGACAACGATTACCAACGCAGCGAGGGAACCTGAGATTCAGGATCTTCAAAACTTCCTGAATGCGATGGGAGCTCGTATTATCGGAGCGGGGACGGATACGATTACGATTACGGGAGTCAACTCCTTGAATCCGTGTACGTATGAGGTTATTCCCGACCGTATTGTGGCCGGGACCGTTATAATCGCGGCTGCGGCCACGCGTGGCAGTGTGTCGTTGACGCACTGTAATCCCTCCCATTTGTCCGCTCTGATTCACGTCCTCAGGCGGGCTGGTGTTCAAATCGGCATCTTGAATGATATAATGACCGTAAGCTGCATGAGCCGCCCCAAAGCGGTGGAGAGGATTGTTACCTCCCCTTACCCGTCTTTTCCGACGGACTTGCAGTCACAAGTCATGGTTCTGCTTTCTCTGGCAGATGGCTTTAGTGTGATGAAAGAGACGGTCTTCGAAAGTCGATTCAAACATGTGGATGAATTGAATGTGATGGGTGCCGATATTACGGTTGATGCGAATGCCGCCTTTATACGGGGAGTTCCCCGTCTGTACGGGGCCACGGTAGAGGCTACCGATCTACGCGCGGGGGCTGCGCTGGTTATAGCGGGTCTGGCAGCTCAAGGGCTTACCATTGTCGAGCAGGTACACCATATTGACAGAGGGTATGACCGGATTGAGCGTCTTTTCCAGGGACTGGGTGCACGAATGAGCCGTCAGTCTCCGGTGCCAGAGCAACTGGATTTCGTAAATTAATGCCTGTAATGTCCCTCCGTTAGCGGAGGGACCAAAGGCTTTTGTGGAGAGAAGCTATGCCAAACGCTCAAATACCTGTTCTTAAACAGAACAGAATGAAAAAAAGAACAAGTCGGAAGATTGCCATCCTGCTCATTTTGTTGTTTATCGTACTGCTGGCTGTTCTCTTTTTCCGTTCCTCGTTAAGCCGGGTTTCTGAAATCCATTTTGACGGTAATGTATTTTCGACTCGGGAACAGTTGCTTAATCGAAGTGGTCTGGCTATCGGGGATCAGTATTTCGGAGTCAGTTCTTCAGGCATTTCCAATAAGCTGCGAGAGATTCAGTCGATTCAACAAGTAACAGTGGACAAGCAGTTTCCAGGAGTTATTGCTGTTCATATTAAAGAGTATGCTACGGTTGCTTACGAGTTGCAGAGTGATGGGAGCCTGCGCGCCATTCTTGCAAATGGGACAAGCGTTGGCGTGGGCAGCAGCGGAATTGCAGTTGAGAAGCCCATTTTGACCAAATGGAAATCGGATGATCCCTACAAAGCAAAGCTGTGTGATGCGTTATCTCGGATTCCGGGGGAATGGACAGCCGACATTTCGGAAATCATTCCCGCGCCGATCCCTTCTTTTCCGGACCGCATAAAAATGTATACACGCTCTCAATTTGAGGTCATTACGACGGTTTCTCTTCTGAGCTCTAAAATCAGCTATTTGAATCAGGTGCTGGAAACAGAAGAGCCTGGTTTGATCACCATGCTGGAGGCAGATTCCTACGTTCCGTTCAAACAGGACACGAGCGAAGAGGCCCAAGAAAAAGATACTACTCAGTGATGTGAAAAAATGCTAGAATTGATTTTATGGGTAATAGACTTGCCTCCTTCTTTTTTCTTCGAATTTTTATGTGACTGCAACCATAAATTGGCTTCTAAAAAATTTGTAGAAAAAAGAGGGAAAGCATGGAGAATGTTGAATATGTACAGAGTGTGTTCAAAGAACGAAATTCATTTTGGAGTCAGGAGGTGCCACAGACTTGAGCAACAATGACATCATTGTTAGTTTGGACATCGGTACATCCAAAGTTCGGGCTATTATTGGGGAAATGAACAATGGAACCTTTAATATTATTGGAGTTGGATCTGCCGACTCGGAAGGGATTCGCAAAGGTGCAATTGTAGACATCGATCAAACCGTGCAATCAATCCGTAACGCCGTGGATCACGCAGAGCGCATGGTTGGTATTCAAATAACAGAAGTGTATGTGGGGATTTCAGGCAACCATATTGGCCTGCAAAATAGTCATGGCGTAGTAGCCGTGTCCAACGAGGACCGTGAAATCGGTGAGGAGGACATTGAGCGTGTGCTCAAGGCAGCTGAAGTTATTGCAGTACCACCAGAGAGAGAAATTATAGACGTGGTAGCCAAGCAGTATGTCGTGGATGGCCTTGAAGGTATTCAAGACCCTCGCGGTATGATCGGAGTTCGTCTGGAAGTAGAAGCTACGATTGTTACGGGAGGCAAGACGCCGATACATAATCTGTTGCGCTGCGTTGAGAAAGGCGGCTTGAGGATCAAAGATTTGGTGCTGCTGCCTCTGGGCGCCGGACAATTGTCACTTTCGAAGGATGAAAAGGTGATGGGTTCGGTGCTGGTGGATATTGGTGCAGGCTCTACCAATGTTGCTATTTTCCAGGAAGGAACGATTGTTGCCACGTCTACACTTCCCATCGGCGGAGAATTTGTAACCAATGACATTGCCTACGGACTGAGAACCCTTACCGATCAAGCCGAAAAAGTAAAGCTTAAATACGGCTGCGCATGGTATGATGATGCGGCAGCCGATGTGGTCTTTAAAGTGACCCGTATCGGCAGTAATGTCGATAAGGAATTCAATCAGCAGGACTTGGCTGCCATTATTGAGCCGAGGGTGCAGGAAATTTTTCAGCTCATTCAGGCGGAAGTTAAGCGCTTGGGTTACACAGAGCTTCCGGGGGGTTATATACTTACCGGAGGCACCGTCTCCATGCCTGGTGTACTTCAGGTGGCACAAAGCGAACTGGCCGCTTCTGTAAGGATTGCCGTACCGGACTTTATCGGTGTAAGGGATCCGGGCTACACAAGCGGAGTCGGCATCTTGCATAATGCCATTCGCTACTATCGCGGAAGATCTACCAGCGTTAGCAGCAGTAGCGGTGGAAGTTCCAAGAAGCCGACCAACCGAACCAAGAGCAGTCCCGCTGCGGAAGGCGAGCAAAAGCAGGGGTTGATTGAACGCTTAAAAAACATGTTCAGTGAGTTTATATAACGTTCATTGCTAATTATGCCAATCATGGACGGGCCATCCATGCACATTGAGGGGGAGATGGAATAGTATGTTGGAATTTGATTTTGAAATGGAGAGCTTGGCTCAAATTAAAGTGATCGGCGTCGGAGGCGGCGGCAGCAATGCGGTTAACCGAATGATCGAAAATGGTGTTCAGGGTGTGGAGTTTATCACCGTCAACACGGATGCTCAGGCGCTTCATTTAGCGAAGTCTGAGCATAAGCTTCAAATTGGTGATAAGTTGACTCGCGGCTTGGGTGCCGGTGCTAATCCGGATGTGGGTAAAAAAGCGGCTGAGGAGTCGCGTGAACTCATTATGAACACGCTCAAAGGTGCGGATATGGTATTCGTGACAGCGGGAATGGGTGGCGGTACAGGTACCGGAGCAGCCCCTGTCATTGCTGAAATTGCCAAGGAATGCGGCGCGCTGACTGTAGGCGTTGTAACACGACCATTCACATTTGAAGGGCGCAAGCGCTCCAATCAAGCCGAGCTGGGCATTGAGGGATTAAAAGAAAAGGTAGACACCTTGATCGTAATCCCGAATGATCGACTGCTTGAAATTGTGGACAAAAAGACCCCAATGCTGGAAGCATTCCGCGAAGCGGACAATGTTCTTCGTCAGGCGGTACAAGGTATTTCTGATTTGATCGCTGTACCGGGTCTGATCAACCTTGACTTTGCTGACGTAAAAACGATCATGACGGAGCGTGGCTCCGCCTTGATGGGGATTGGCGAAGCAACTGGTGAGAATCGGGCGGCTGAAGCAGCACGCAAGGCTATCATGAGTCCGTTGTTGGAAACATCGATTGAAGGCGCACGGGGTGTGATTATGAACATCACTGGCGGTAACAATCTGTCTTTGTACGAAGTGAATGAAGCGGCTGAAATTGTAACGTCGGCTTCCGATCCGGAGGTCAACATGATTTTCGGTGCTATCATTGACGAAGAGTTGAAAGAAGAGATCAAGGTTACCGTCATTGCCACTGGCTTTGAAGGTAAACCAAGCCAACCGGCACCGGGGCGTAAACCGGCTGCTAACCCGGCGGCACCTGAATCGGCGGAGAAGGGTTCTCCTAACTTGCGTCCGTTCGGCAACACTCAGAGCAGTGATCAACTCGATATTCCGACATTTTTACGTAACCGTTCACGCAATAATAATAACGATAACTAGATTGAAATCGGATAGCCCGTATTCTCCTTGGAGATACGGGCTTCTTTCTGTTTTCTGCATCTTGTGTTCGATTCGTTAGCCGATTCAAATGTTTTTACCATTTCTCGTGCTTCTCCCCTTTCCGACAAAATTAGTCGGTCACCGTCCCCATCGTTAGACAGACTTTGAACAGCATGACTACTATACTTAAGCCTATCCTGCAAACGCTGGGCGGGTGAATCTTTGGTTGTTTACATCGACTTAATTTTTTTGGCCAATTTGTTCATTGATGCTGTACTGCTGATGGCTACCGCCTGGATGAGAAAAATTCGTCTGGTGTGGTGGCGGCTGCTTGCTTCGGCTGTCATCGGTGCGATGTACGTGGTCATGATGTTTGTGCCGGAGCTGTCCTTTTTATTTACGTTCCTGATTAAGCTGGCATTATCGGTCATTATGCTGTTGGTGGCTTTTGGATTTGGCAGCATGCAAAAGTACCTTCGTACGATGGGTGCTTTTTATATGATCAATTTTGTAGCAGCGGGCGGAATTCTGGGGATACATTATTTACTCCAGAGTACGGGGGAATTATTTAATGGCATCTGGTACACGGCTTCAGGTGGAATGTCCTTTGAGCTGAAAATTGCATTCTGGTTTATTTTATGCACGTTTGGCGGAGTGATGCTTTTCTTTCGTATTGTGCAATCTTCAAAGCAGCGTACGGAAAGGATGAGTGGATTTCTGGGTGAGGTGCAGGTATGGATCGGGCAGGATCATATTGAGTGTACAGGCTTGTTGGATACGGGGAATCAGCTTCATGATCCTTTGACACGGACACCCGTGATGATCATGGAGGCTGCCTTGTGGGAGGCATATTTACCCTCTTCCTGGCTCCAAAAGCTATCTGAGGGAAATGCGGATCAGCTGGTGATGGAGTTGGGAGACGAATCGTTCAACTGGCAGGATCGAGTTCGTCTCGTACCCTATCGTGGTATTAACCGTAACCACTCCTTTATGCTCGCACTCAAACCGGATCGCGTAGAGGTGGTGATGAATGGAGCTCGCTATGTGCATTATCGGGTGCTGATCGGCTTGGATGGGGGGACGTTGTCAGCAGAGGGAAAATACCGCGCGATTATTCATCCGGACGTGACGGCACACGCGGAGAGGGCTGCTGAGCTGGACCAGAAGCAGGAAGCACGCTTTGCAACGCAGGACGATGGTCGTGTGCACACGATCAGGTCTGAAGGCAATCAGGCGATGGCTGTAACGAATGAAGGGATGCAGCGAGATTTTGCACCATTTTCAGAAGGGGGAGAATGACATGCGGGAACAGATGAAATTCAAGATGAAAATCAGGTTGACTTTACAGTTGCAATATTATCGTATTTTATTTTTATTTGGGTTAAAAAGTGAAGAGATTTATTATATCGGCGGTAGCGAGGCGCTCCCCCCGCCGCTGACGAGGGATGAGGAAGAGTATTTGCTTGGAAAACTCTCTTCCGGAGATGCAGCAGTACGCTCCATGTTGATTGAACGGAATTTGCGGCTGGTGGTGTACATTGCGCGTAAGTTTGAGAACACAGGAATCAACATTGAGGATCTCGTATCCATAGGGGCGATTGGACTTATCAAGGCAGTTAACACCTTTGATCCCGAGAAAAAAATCAAGCTCGCTACCTATGCTTCCCGATGCATCGAAAATGAAATTTTAATGTATTTGCGCCGAAATAGTAAAACGAGAACGGAAGTTTCTTTTGACGAGCCTTTGAATATTGATTGGGACGGGAATGAGTTGCTACTTTCCGATGTGATGGGAACGGAAAATGATACCATTTACCGAAATATTGAGGAGCAGGTGGACCGCAAATTATTGCATAAGGCGCTGGATAAGCTGACGGATCGGGAACGTCTGATTATGGAGCTGCGTTTTGGCTTGCAGGACGGGGAAGAGAAGACACAGAAGGATGTTGCTGACCTGTTAGGCATCTCGCAATCCTATATTTCGCGTCTGGAAAAACGTATTATAAAGCGCTTACGGAAAGAATTCAACAAAATGGTATGACGTTTGGGGATATTAGGAAGCCATGGAAACGACGAATAAAAAAACACCCTCAGGAGATAATGTACATTAATGTTGCTCCTTGGGAGGTAAGACACGATGACCCGAAACAAAGTGGAAATTTGCGGTGTGGATACCGCCAAACTGCCAGTGCTAACCAATGCGGAAATGCGCGAGCTGTTCACATCACTTCAGCAAAATAATGAACGATCAGCCAGAGAAAAATTGGTTAACGGCAATTTACGGCTCGTCCTGAGTGTGATTCAGCGCTTTAACAATCGGGGAGAGTTTGTTGACGATTTGTTTCAGGTAGGATGCATCGGCCTGATGAAGGCGATTGATAATTTTGACCTTTCGCAAAACGTGAAGTTTTCCACTTATGCGGTACCGATGATTATCGGTGAGATACGCCGGTATTTGCGGGACAATAATCCGATCCGTGTATCCCGTTCGCTGCGAGATATTGCATATAAGGCGCTTCAGGTGCGGGATAGTCTGACAAATCTGAATTCGCGGGAACCGACGATTTTTGAAATTTCTGAGGCGCTGAACGTGCCTAAGGAAGATGTTGTGTTCGCATTAGATGCGATTCAGGACCCGGTTTCGCTGTTCGAGCCGATATATCACGACGGGGGCGACCCAATCTATGTGATGGATCAGATCAGTGATGACAGAAATAAGGACGTCTCATGGATTGAGGAAATCGCTCTGCGGGAAGCGATGCATCGCCTGGGCCAGCGTGAAAAGATGATATTGTCCATGCGTTTTTATGAAGGAAAGACGCAGATGGAGGTTGCCGACGAAATCGGTATCTCTCAAGCCCAGGTTTCAAGATTAGAGAAGTCGGCCATACAGCAAATGCAAAAGCATGTGAAGTCGTAGTTCTTAAGGGAAGAGAAGCTTGAAAGGCATACCGATAAAAACGATCCTGTGTGGATCGTTTTTGCGTTTACAGGACATTTTTTGGGTTCTCCCTCTCATATAGTGAAATAAAGGATGTGATACGTGTGAGTGCACCGGAAACGTCGGTAAGGGCCATGAAAATTTCCGAGTTTCAAACAAAGGATGTCATTAACATTGTAGATGGGCGACGATTGGGACAAATCAGTGATTTGGAGATTGATGTACGACAGGGCAAAATCGAGGCCATTGTTGTCCCTGGCAGCAGCCGTTTTATGGGCTGGTTTGGAGGGGGAAGCGAACTGGTCATTCCCTGGCGCAATATTGTTAAAATTGGCTCGGATGTGGTACTTGTCCGATTGGAGGGATTGCATGAGTCGCAGGGTGATGGTGAGGAAAAATTATATATTGAGCGTCAGGAACGAAATGATCGACGGGGATTTTGAGCAGTGATTTTGAGCTGTAGGAATATGTGCATTTGACAGCTATGTGAAGACATGGCGGCGGCTTTTTGGTACACTGGGCAGTAGAGGTGAAAACGAATGGAACCGTTTGTAGTGAATACCGGAGCAACGGGTGTCGCGTCAACGACAGATGGCGCGCATCCCTTGCCAGAGTTATTATATATTCAATCCTGGGAGAAACAGGTTCGTGGATTGACAGCAGGTTTTACCGGACGCCATGGCGGTGTCAGTGAAGTGCCTTACGAAAGTCTGAATTGTGCGTTTCATGTAGGGGATGACCCGAAGAAAGTTATTCGCAATCGTCAGCTTATTGCGGAACAGCTCGGATTTGTGCCTGAAGCCTGGACCTGTGGAGAGCAGATACACGGTAATCACGTTGCTGTTGTAAAGGCTGCTGACTGCGGGCGCGGCTTTGTGGATCGTGCATCCGCTTTTCAGGATACAGACGGACTGTTGACCGATGTACCAGGCATTTTATTGACATCCTTTTATGCGGATTGCGTGCCGTTATATTTTTGTGATCCGGTGAGGCGTGTGATTGGGCTAGCACATGCGGGCTGGAAAGGAACAGTTGCCGAGATTGCGCTGAAAATGGTGCAAACGATGCAGACTGAATATGGATCGCAGCCGTCTGATTTGCTTGCAGCCATTGGCCCTTCCATTGGTGCAAAGTCATACGAGGTGGATGAGCATGTGATGAGCCAAATTCGGGTTTTGGAGCATGATTGCCCGGGTAATGATAAATGGGAAGGCACTGTCTATTTCCCGTTAGGCGGCGGAAAAACGCTCCTTGACTTGAAACAATGCAATCGACACATTATGATGAAAGCAGGAATATTGCCGAGCCGTATCGAATGTACTACCTTATGCACGAGTAGCCGCAGCGATTTGTTTTTTTCGTATCGCAAGGAAGGCGGCGTCACAGGGAGAATGGCGAGCTGGATTGGTCTGGAAGAGAGGTGAGTCCTCCCGTGTCTTTGGAGGAACGAATTAAAGAGTTGAACGCCCGTATGGAAGCAGCATGTGCCCGCAGCGGACGTTCGCGTGAAGAAGTAAATGTGATCGCTGTCACGAAATATGTTTCGGCAGCGGCGATGGCTTCTGTATTGGACAGTGGCTTGGAGCATGTTGGCGAAAATCGCTGGCAGGATGCTGCGGATAAATGGAGCAAGCTGGGTGACCGGGGAACATGGCATTTTATCGGTCATCTGCAAACGAATAAGGTTAAAGATGTCATTGGAAAATTTGAATTTATACATTCGCTTGATCGGCTGTCACTGGCTCAGGAATTGGACAAGAAGTCGGCTGCTCTTGGACTGAGGGTCAAAGCTTTTGTGCAAGTTAACATTTCTGGAGAAACTTCTAAATATGGTCTTTCTCCTGAGGCGGTGGCCCCTTTTTTGAAACAAATTCGTGAGCTTGAGCATGTGGACGTGATTGGCTTGATGACGATGGCTCCCCATGAGGAAGACCCGGAGAATACCCGGCCTGTATTTCGGGGTCTACGTGAATTGCGTGATGCGATAAATGGACAAGCTTTAACAAGAGAACCTATTGTTCACTTATCGATGGGCATGTCTAATGATTTTGAGGTTGCGGTTGAAGAAGGAGCGACCTGGTTACGGCTTGGTTCTGTACTGGTCGGACGAGAGGAGGATTTCCATTGGGCGTAATGAATAAGTTCATGAACTTCCTGGGACTTCAGGAAGAAGAGGAAGTTGTAGAGCGAGAGGTTATGAATACGCCAGAAGATCAAGAAATTGAAACCCCAAGCTTTGATAAACGTAAGAACCAGAAGGGCAATAATGTTGTCAGCATCCATTCACAGAAAAATGTGAAAGTTGTCCTGTATGAGCCGCGTTCTTATGATGAAGCACAGGAAATTGCCGACCATATTCGTTCCCATCGTACTGTCGTGGTCAATTTGCAACGCATCCGCAAGGATCAGGCGCTGCGAATCATTGATTTTTTAAGTGGTACTGTATATGCGTTGGGCGGAGGCATTTCCAAGGTGGGCAATAATATTTTCCTGTGTACACCGGATACGGTTGAAATTCAAGGCTCCATTACGGAAATACTAGCTGACACTGAACAAGAACTTAACAGAATGAGGTGAGCTTTTCTTGATCGAGGTAATCGGTTGGCTATTTCAGATTTATTCTTACATGATCATTGCATATGTCCTGATGTCGTGGCTTCCTAATGCAAGAGAGAGTGTGATCGGTGATTTACTTGCCAAGTTTGTGGAGCCGTATTTGTCTCCTTTTCGCAGATTTATACCGCCAATTTTCGGGATGATTGATATTTCACCCATCGTTGCGCTGATTGCTCTGCGTTTTGCGTCGTACGGTTTGATGTCTTTAATTAGCAATTTCGTCTAGGAGGACTTATGCGAACTGAGATTTATGAGCATTTTCACCCGGATGAACGGGATTATGTAGATCGCGCTTCCGAATGGATCAGTCATGCGGGGGCTTACCATGAGCAGAAGCTGACTGATTTTTTGGACCCGCGTCAACTGTACATATTGGAGACGCTTGCTTCGAAGGAAGACAAGGTCACGATTAGGGTAGATGGCGGTTATGAGGCATCGGAACGAAAGCGGGCGCTAATAGCGCCCGATTATTCGTATGTGGACGGAGAGAATATGGGTATTCAGGTTCTTTCCGTCACGTCCGATGATCATAAAATTAACACGTTGGAGCACGGGGATTATCTGGGTGCAATATTAGGACTTGGAATCAAGCGTGGAAAAATAGGGGATATTCATGTGCTGGACAACGGGTGCCATGTATTGGTGGCTTCAGAGATCAGCGATTTTATTACGATGCATTTACAGCAGGTTCATCGTGTTCACGTATGGACAGAACTGTTGCCTCCAGAAAATCTGCGGACGAAGGACGTTACATTGGAGCCGCTGGACCTGACGGT
This sequence comes from Paenibacillus sp. LT-B23, assembly GCF_059417685.1. NCBI lineage: Bacteria > Bacillati > Bacillota > Bacilli > Caryophanales > Paenibacillaceae > Paenibacillus > Paenibacillus sp. LT-B23. Next base: position 176,745 of record NZ_JBSQBM010000004.1, read on the forward strand.
GGCTTCTTTGCGTCTGGATGGCATTTCCAGTGATGTGTACAAGCTCAGCCGGAGCAAGATTTTAACTCCGATCCGGGCCGGACGTTGTCGGGTGAATTGGAAGGTGGAGGAGAATCCATCCACTTTACTCAAGGCAGGGGACGTTATTTCCATGCAGGGATTTGGGCGTTTCAAAGTGCTGGAAACAGATGGGATGACAAAAAAGGGAAGATTCCGTGTCAAAATTGGCAAGTTTATATAGCTGGAGGCAGGAATCATGAGCTTTCTGTCGAAAGAATTAAGCTATAGCGGAGAACTGGAACGATTTTGCTCTGTACAGCATTCACAAAACGGGGTATGATGACCGATAGATGATAGTGAGCGTCGTGACGCGGAAAATGTTTTTTTGTCAATCTTATAGGAGGTGGACGGCATGCCATTAACGCCATTGGATATACATAACAAGGAATTTGCCCGCCGGCTTCGCGGTTATGACGAAGATCAGGTCAATGAATTTTTGGATCAGGTGATCAAGGATTACGAGGGCGTTATCCGTGAAAATAAAGAACTGAGTACACAGCTGTTGAATGTTCAGGAAAAGCTCGATCATTTTTCGACCATTGAGGATACGCTGAGCAAGACGATTATCGTAGCGCAAGAAGCGGCTGATGAAGTCCGTAACAACGCCAAGAAAGAATCGCAGCTCATCGTGAAGGAAGCGGAAAAAAATGCGGACCGTATTGTGAATGAAGCGTTGTCCAAATCCCGCAAAATTGCGTTGGAGGTCGAGGAACTGAAGAAGCAGGCTTCGATTTACCGGGCACGTTTTCGTACATTGGTGGAGGCGCAGCTTGACTTGTTAAGTCAGGACGGATGGGAAGCGCTTGAAAATCGTGAGCGAGAAGTGCTGGAGCGCGAGCGTGAAATGAAAGAGATTTATTAATCGTCATCCCGAACAGCGATTTCTGGGCCTTGTCAGGGTTGACTTTTATCTCCAAAGAGGCTATAACTGTAAATACTATACTGAATATCACGTTATCCGTTGGGTAATGGGTTGTTATTCAGGGCAGCGAAGCTGCTGATTTAATATCCCAATGAATTTAACATTTGTAATTCGTTGATGGGAACGAGTACGTCATGTTTTTGTCCCTCAGAGAGTTGGCCTTTTTCTGGTGCAAGCCAACGTTCAGAACATGACCGAAGATCCTCCCTGAGAAGTGAGCTGAAGCGCTTGAGTTTTATCCGGCGTGTGTAAGCTATCACCGTGTGCCATACGTTACAATGGCGCCCTGCTGTAGTTGAGTAGGGCTCGGAGAGCCGTGACGGATCAGTTTTTTTGAAAATGGTCTGTTTACGGAATCAGGGTGGTAACGCGAGCACAGTCTCGTCCCTTTACAGGGACGGGGCTTTTTTGTTGCTTTTTTTCAGAGAATGCTACAGAAACTGATGAACAGAGAGGAAGAATGACATTATGAACAGAGTAGATGTCAAAGAAAAGGCACGGTCCCGCGACCTGCGCATCCTGAGCAAATGGAAGCAGGAGGACACGTTCCGCAAAACCATCACGCATCGTGAGGGTAAGCCAAACTTTGTATTTTATGAAGGTCCGCCAACAGCTAATGGTAAACCGCATATTGGTCACATGCTGGGCCGTGTAATTAAGGATTTTGTCGGCCGTTACCAGACGATGAAGGGGTATCGTGTCGTACGTAAGGCGGGTTGGGATACCCATGGGCTACCAGTAGAATTGGGTGTACAGAAGCAACTGGGCATTTCCCATAAGCCTGAAATTGAGGAATACGGCGTTGAAAAGTTTATCAAAAAATGTAAAGCCAGCGTGTTTGAGTATGAGCAGCAATGGCGTGATCTGACCGAAGCTATCGGCTACTGGACAGACCTAGATAATCCATACATTACGCTGGATAATAACTATATCGAGAGTGTGTGGAACATTCTGGCGACGATTCACGAAAAGGGTCTGCTGTATCGCGGTCATCGCGTAAGTCCGTATTGTCCAGATTGTCAAACAACATTGAGTTCTCATGAAGTGGCACAGGGCTACAAAGACGTAAAAGACCTGAGTGCCACGGCCAAATTCAAGCTCCATAACAGTGGTGAATATGTGCTGGCCTGGACGACAACACCTTGGACCTTGCCGAGTCACGTGGCACTTGCCGTCAATCCTGATCTGGAATACGCTCGTGTAAAACAGGAAGACGGTGTATACATCGTTGCCAAAAATCTCGTCGAAGATGTGATTAAAGGTGATCATGAAGTGATTGGCACGCTGCCGGGTTCGGAACTGGTAGGTCAAACGTATACTCCGCCATTTACTTATTTCCAAGTCGAGAAGGGCAATCAGATTCTGGGTGCGAAGTTCGTAACGGACTCCAGCGGTACAGGTATCGTTCATATGGCTCCGGCGCATGGTGAGGATGATTATCGGGTATGTCGTGAAAATGGCGTTGGATTCATCAATGTGGTGGATCTCCAAGGTAACTACGTAGAGGAAATCACTGATTTTGCAGGCCGTTTTGTAAAGGACTGTGATGTGGATATTGTTAAAATGCTGTCGGAAAAAGGCTTGCTGTACAGCAAGGAAAAATACGAGCATAGTTATCCGTTCTGCTGGCGCTGTGATACTCCGCTATTGTACTATGCCATGGATAGCTGGTTTATCAAAACAACTGCCATCAAGGATCAACTGATTGCCAACAATAACGAAGTTGAATGGTATCCGGGTCATATACGCGAAGGACGCTTCGGCAAGTTTTTGGAGGAATTGGTGGACTGGAACATCAGCCGTGATCGCTATTGGGGCACACCGCTGAATATCTGGGTTTGTGAAGAAACCGGAGAGCAGTTCGCTCCGCATAGTATTGCTGAACTACGGGAACGTGCGATTGGTGACGTACCAGCCGACATTGAGCTGCACAAGCCATATGTAGATGAAATCAAGGTTCGCAGTACATGCGGTAAATACGAAATGACCCGTACACCGGAAGTGATCGACGTATGGTTCGACAGCGGCTCCATGCCTTTTGCCCAACATCATTATCCGTTTGAAAATAATGAAACATTCGAGCAGCAATTCCCGGCAGACATGATTTGTGAAGGTATTGACCAGACTCGTGGCTGGTTCTACAGCTTGCTTGCTGTTTCCACCATGCTGACAGGCAAAGCCCCTTATAAAGCAGTTATGGCGACAGGCCACGTACTGGATGAGCAGGGACAGAAAATGTCTAAATCCAAGGGAAATGTTATTGATCCGTGGGAAGTGATTGACGAGTACGGTACAGATGCTTTCCGTTGGGCTTTGTTGTCCGATAGTGCACCGTGGAATAGCAAACGTTTTTCCAAAGGCATTGTAGGGGAAGCCAAATCCAAGCTGGTAGATACGCTCGTAAATACACATGCTTTCCTGACCTTGTATGCAGATATCGACGGGTTTGATCCGGCACAGCATCCGTTCAAGCCATCAGCACACAAGCTGGATCGCTGGATTTTGTCCCGCCTCAACAGCTTGGTTCTGGTGGTGGACAAAGCGCTGGCAGTGAACGACTTCCTGAATTCGTCCAAAGCGATTGAGTCGTTCGTGGATGAACTGAGCAACTGGTATATCCGCCGTTCGCGCGACCGATTCTGGGGCAATGGCCTTACAGAAGATAAATTGGATGCGTACCGCACACTGACTGAGGTGTTGTTGACGACAGCGAAGCTGCTTGCGCCGTTCACACCGATGCTGGCTGAGGATATTTACCTAAACCTGAGCAACGGGGAAAGCGTTCATCTGGATGATTATCCGACTGCCAATGAAGGCCTGATTGATCTGGAGCTGGAACGTGACATGGAGACGGCTCGCCGCGTAGTAGAACTGGCGCGCAATGTCCGTAACGAAACGGGACTGAAAACGCGCCAGCCGTTGTCTGAATTGATTTTGTCCATGGATCAGGATTTTGAGCTGAGTGGTTATGAGGAAATCATCAAGGATGAGATCAATGTGAAACATATTCATGTTGAAACGGACGACAGTGGCTTTGTAGACTTCACACTGAAGCTGAATTTGAAGGTAGCGGGCAAGAAATACGGCAAAAATGTCGGCTTCCTGCAAAACTTTTTCAAAGGAATGTCTGTGGAGGACACTCGTTCGGTTGTAGAAAAAGGAGTGCTGAACTTGGCTTCTCCAGAAGGGGAAGAGTTACAGGTTACAGCCGAGGAATTGCTGGTAGAGAAAAAAGCGAAGGAAGGCTTTGCTTCCGCTTCCGGCTACGGTTTAACGGTAGCGTTGAACACAGACATTACGCCTGAGCTGGAGCAAGAGGGCTGGGTACGTGAGGTTGTTCGTGCGGTGCAGGATTACCGTAAGAAGCTGGATCTGCCGATTGAAAAGTATGTCGCTTTGACGCTGGATGTAGATAGTGAGCTACGTCAGGCGATCGAAAACTTCGATTCGGTGTTGCGTGAGAACGTACTGGTAACGACGGTGACATTTGGTCAAGCCGAGCCTATGGAACGCGTAGAAGTAAACGGCAAAACCATCGGCGTGCATATTGGGGAATAATTACAAGACCCTTGTCCCATAATACAATAACAGGCAGCATATAAAAAAACGAGCCTAAGCATTGGAACGGATGGATGATCTCCGTTACATGCTTCGGCTCGTTTGCTGCGTTCAGGGCAGCATGGGAAAAGGGGGATGGTGCATGACCGCACGATCAAGGCGCAGACAGGGCAGAAGCCGCCAAGGCATAAACGGAGGAAGTACAGGGGCTGTAGTCACAGATCTGGGTACAGCAGGTGATCAGGCTGACCAGCTAAGCCGTGTAGAAAAGCTGGTGCGTTCCGTGTCGCAGCAGCTGGAACGCAGCCGCATTGCTGATTATGCCCTGTTGCTCAACAAGCCTTGGCGATTGCTATGGCTAAACTTAATATCAGGTCTGTCCCGGGGGCTTGGCATCGCGCTTGGATTTACTTTTTTCGCGGCGACCATTATCTATGTGTTGCAAGTGTTGGGAGCGCTGAATTTGCCGATCATCGGTGATTATATTGCTGATATTGTACGGATTGTGCAACGACAACTGCAGCTAAACACCTACTAGTTACTTGTTTACCTGTTTAGGATTTGGTTTAACTATTCGTCTTCGTGCGTATCTGGCTCCAGCAGGCCTTCGCCCTCACCATCATCCAGATAACGCTGATAAATGGAACTGCGGACAACCGATACATTTTTTCCATATATGTCTGTGGCTACAAAACTTTCGTAAGGCTCTACGAAGCCCATATTATCATCGTTGGCCTCAATTTCCATATCGTCGTAGCTATGAATTTCTCCACTTTCAGCCATGGCTGGTGTATTTGATGTACCCCAACTTTCAACGATTTGCCAGGCGTCCTCACCGTCAAAGCCGTTTTGATCTTCACGCTCATCCAGACTTGTTCTGCCGAATGCGGGAGCAAGGAATTCTTCTTCCACCGGGCGTCGGTTGGAGACTTCTGTTTCAGGGCTGTATTCTTTACAGTAAATGGTATAGGGAACAGCTAGCAGACGCTCATAAGGAATCGGTTTGCCGCTAGCTGCACAAATGCCATAGGTTCCTTTATCCATTGCCAGCAAGGCTGATTCGATACGTTCTAATTGAAATTCGTCATGCTCCAACAGGGAAATGTCCTTGGCTCGCTCATACGTTTCGGTAGCCAAATCGCCCGGATGATTATCAATAGGGGAAAGCTCGCCGGTCTGATCGCGTTGGGAATCACCGAGTCCATAATGATCGTTGTCCTGCAAACGATGCTCAATCTCCTTTTTACGTTCCAGCAGTTCGTTACGCAATCCCTGCAATTGTTGCTCCGTCAATGGGGACATGGAATCCTCTCCTTATTCTAGGTTTAACCTGCGCGTGCGCTATGTCGGTTATGCTCCTTGTAGTTTGCACCGGGAAGACCTCTTTTACATAGGAAATTCTGATCAAATGCGCTGGAGTTGATTTCTTTCGTAATCCAGGACCGATAGCTCACGGGATTCGTGGACGATCTGAGAAGGCTTATGCTACAATAAATGGGTTCGACAACGGATATATGTAGATTGGAGTGACGAAGGACTGTGATTTATTTTGGTATTGCGCTAATTATTTTTTTGATTGATCAGGGAGTCAAATATTTGGTGGCTACGCGCATGGAATTGTACGAGCAAATACCCGTCATCGGCAATTTCTTTCTAATCACGTCCCATCGTAACCGGGGAGCCGCTTTTGGGATTTTGGAAGGCCAGCGTTGGCTGTTTATCGTGATTACGATTGTGGTGGTGATCGGTATCATATGGTATTTGCGGAAGACGGTTAAGGCCGGGCAGAAATTGCTTCCAGTTGCATTAAGTTTGGTACTTGGAGGCGCGGTCGGTAACTTTTTGGATCGGGCTATTTCAGGGGAAGTGGTTGATTTTGCTCAATTCAATTTTGGAAGCTATACGTTTCCGATTTTTAATGTGGCAGACTCGGCGATTGTCATCGGTGTAGCACTGATTATTTTGGATACATTGCTGGAATCGCGTCGGAACAAAGATAATGGCAGTGATAGCATTGAAGGGAAGTCATAGCATGAAAGAAGTAAACGAAAACGGCGAAGCCACAGGTCTGTCTTATGAGGACGAACTTGAGGGTGAATCCCTGGAATGGATAGCGGAATCCGGGGATGCCAAAACGCGTATAGACAAATATATCGCCGAAGAAATGAAGGATGTGTCCCGTTCCCAGATTCAGCTGTGGATCGGGAACGGTCGGGTGCTGGTGAACGGGACAGCGATCAAGGCGAATTACAAGCTGGCTGAAGGTGATCGAATATCATTGTCCGTACCTGAGCCGGAGAGTGTAGATATTGTACCGGAAAATATTCCGCTGGATGTTGTTTATGAGGATTCGGACGTCATTGTCATTAACAAGCAACGTGGTCTGGTTGTACATCCTGCACCAGGACACTCTTCGGGAACACTGGTCAACGCGCTCATGTACCACTGTCATGATCTTTCCGGCATTAACGGAGAATTGCGTCCTGGTATCGTCCATCGTATTGATAAGGATACATCAGGACTGCTGATGGCGGCCAAAAATGATCAGGCTCACGCCTCGCTCGCAGCGCAGCTCAAGGACCACAGTGTCACTCGCAAATATATAGCGCTGGTTCATGGCCATCTAAGTCATGATCAGGGAACGGTAGATGCTCCCATCGGGCGTGATTCGGGGGACCGCAAATTGTTCACTGTGACAGAGCGCAACAGCAAGCATGCAGTTACCCATTTTCTCGTGATTGAGCGTTTGGGAGATTACACCTTGCTGGAACTTCAACTGGAAACAGGGCGTACGCATCAAATCCGTGTGCACATGAAATTTATTGGGCACCCGTTGGTCGGTGATCCGATGTATGGACGTAGCAAAGGGATCCATATGGATGGCCAGGCTTTACATGCCGCAGTATTGGGCTTTAAGCATCCCACCACTGGAGAGTACATGGAGTTCAGTAGACCGATTCCTCCCGATATGGAGGATGTATTGACATCCTTACGCAGTAGGTAAACCATCACAAATTGCATTCGTATTCACAAACCTGAATAATGATTAAGCATAACCGCCTATGGGCGGTTATTTTTTTGTTATTGGGCAAGGTGTATGTAAAAACAACTATGGATAATTATACAATAAAGATGTATAATTATTTAAGTGCTTCCGGTGGCTCCGGTTGAACAGGTGTTGACACGTGATTTTCAATCTGTCATACTTCTTGTAGTTGCGATGAACTTTGTCCAAAAGATGGCGTGCCATCTTGCACTATGAGAAGCTGGATAAAGGAAATCCTGAATAGCACCTTTAAATCAGTCCCGTGAGGCTGGCAAGGTAACGTGAATGGATCACTGATCAGTGCATCCGCTGCGGCGGTATGTCTTCAGTGTATCCGAGAGATCGGAGAACGGTGGAAGACTGTTCATACGAGACTCCTTGCCAAACTTGGGCAAGGAGTCTTTTTTGTATCCGAACACGGGACCAGGTCTGAAGGGAACATAACCTGAGGAGGCTGGAAGCATGAGTAATGAAACACATGTACTGATGGATGAAATTGCGATTCGCCGGGCTTTGACACGGATTGCACATGAAATTTTGGAAAAAAACAAAGGCATTGACAATTGTGTGCTGGTAGGCATTCGAACGCGAGGGGTTCATCTGGCGCAGCGTCTCGCTGCAAAAATTGCTGAAATTGAGGGCGCTCCGATTCCATGGGGGGAGCTGGATGTCACAGCTTACCGCGATGACCGGGGGAACAATGCCGAAGCCAAGGGAAATGGAAAAGAGCTTTTGATGAATCCTACTGACGTATCGGTTCATGATAAGAAAGTCATTCTCTTCGACGATGTGCTGTACACAGGCCGTACCATTCGCGCGGCGATGGACGCATTGATGCACTGCGGACGACCGCAAATGATCCAGCTGGCGGTGCTGGCAGATCGCGGACACCGTGAGCTTCCGATTCGTCCGGATTACATCGGCAAGAACATCCCGACCTCCAAATCCGAGGAAATCGTAGTTGCGCTTCAGGAGACGGACGGTAAGGACGAAGTGACGATCAATCAGAACCGGGGGGAACAGGCATGATTACAACAACCAGTCAACTTAGAGAACGTAGCCTGCTCGGATTAAAAGAACTTAGCCGAAATGAAATCGAATCCATTCTGGATCGCGCCCATTATTGGGAATCACAGCCGGAAAAGCTGGTTCCAGTGCTACAATCACGCTTTGCGGCTAACATGTTTTTTGAAAACAGCACCCGCACCCGCTTTTCTTTTGAAATGGCGGAAAAACGCTTAGGCGCTCAGGTTTTGAACTTTTCCGCTGCGGCCTCCAGTGTAGAAAAAGGGGAATCCATCTACGACACGGTACGCACGCTTGAATCGATGGGCATCGACGCAGGAGTCATTCGGCTGAAGCCAGCCGGAGTGCTGCAAGAGCTTGCTGAGAAGGTCAGTGTCCCACTGGTAAATGCTGGTGATGGCAACAACGAGCATCCAACGCAGGCGTTGCTGGATCTGTACACGATGCGCAAGACTTTCGGCGAGCTAAAAGGCTTGCGAGTATCCATCATTGGAGACATTCTGCACAGCCGTGTGGCTCGATCGAATCTGTGGGCCTTGCAAAAATTTGGAGCCCAGGTTAGCTTCTGTGCGCCGGACAATATGCAGGCATCTGATCTTGCGGCGCACGCGCCTTATGTACCGATGCAAGAGGCATTGCAGGCAGACGTAGTTATGATGCTTCGGGTACAGTTGGAACGGCACGCCGAAGGAATGCTGCGCTCAGCGGATGAGTATCGCGAGCAGTACGGCTTGACAGAGCAAAGAGCAGCCAACCTTAAACCCGGAACGATCATTATGCATCCGGCTCCAGTGAACCGGAATGTGGAAATCGACAGTGCAGTCGTGGAAAGCGAACAATCACGGATTTTTCCGCAGATGGCAAACGGGGTTCCAATCCGCATGGCGGTTATGGAACGGGCAATGAAGCTGTAGAAGCTGTCAGCAGGGTCGCGGCATTAGCATTGGTAACGGTTAAAGCAAAGCATAACAAGCAGCGGCAAAAGTTGCAGAAAACCTGAGCGGAGGAACTTTTTACATGAACCAATTAATTATGAACGCAAGCGTATTGAACGAACAGGGCGAAGCTGAACTGAAATCTATTCTGATCGCGGACGGAAAAATCCTAGCAATCGTAAATGCGGACGCTGGAGTTAGTCTAATCGTGGAAGAAGGGACATCTGAGCAGGAGAGCCAAGTCGAAAAAATCGACGCCCAAGGCAAGCTGGTGATTCCCGGTTTGATCGACATGCATGTGCATCTGAGAGAACCTGGCTTTGAATATAAAGAAACGATTGAAACGGGCAGCCGTGCGGCGGTGAAAGGTGGATTTACGACGATTGCCTGCATGCCGAACACACGCCCGGTGACAGACAATGCGGATACGGTTCAGCTGGTACTGAAAAAGGGGCAGGACGCCGGGCTTGCCAAGGTACTTCCTTACGCAGCCATTACGAAAAACGAGCTGGGACGGGAGCTGACGGACTTTGAAGCGCTCAAAGCAGCAGGCGCAATTGGTTTTACTGACGACGGTGTCGGAGTGCAAAGCGCCCAAATGATGAAGGACGCCATGACGCGGGCCAAAGCGCTGGATATGCCGGTTATTGCTCACTGCGAAGATAACACGCTTGTTGAAGGAGCAGCGGTGACAGAAGGCGAATTTGCCAAGCGTCACGGACTTAAAGGCATTCCGAACGAATCCGAAGCGATTCACGTCGGACGGGACATTTTACTATCCGAGGCAACCGGGGCACACTATCATGTATGCCATGTCAGCACAGAGCAGTCTGTGCGGTTGATCCGCCACGCGAAATCTTTTGGCATCAAGGTAACGGCTGAGGTATGTCCACACCATCTGGTATTGTCGGATGAAGACATTCCGGGGCTGGATGCGAATTGGAAAATGAATCCTCCGCTGCGCTCCCCGCGTGATGTGCAGGCCTGCATCGAGGGACTGGAGGACGGTACGATCGACATCATCGTAACCGACCATGCGGCACACAGCGAAGAAGAGAAGGCAAAAGGCTTGGAACTGGCACCTTTCGGTATCGTTGGCTTTGAAACAGCTTTTCCGCTGCTGTACACGAAATTTGTAGCTACCGGACAATGGACGCTGGACTTTCTGGTACGGCGCATGACGACTGACCCGGCGCGTGTCTTCCGCCTCGACACAGGGCGCTTGGAAGAAGGAGCCCCCGCCGACCTGACCATGATTGATCTGGAGCAGGAGCAGGCCGTTGATCCGCAAACATTTGTCAGCAAAGGACGGAACACTCCTTTTACAGGCTGGAAACTTAAAGGCTGGCCAGTGAAAACTTGGGTAGACGGCAGACTGGTATGGTCTGCTGACGAAGTGAAATAAATACAAAACACTAAAATAATAGAACCTTATAGCAGGAAATCATACAGAGGAGTGAGACGGGATGCAGGCAAGATTGTTGCTTCAGGACGGCACGCTGTTTACAGGCACAGCGTTTGGTGCGGACGGTGAAAAAACAGGCGAGGTCGTTTTCAACACAGGGATTACAGGCTACCAAGAGGTACTGACCGATCCCTCTTATTGCGGACAAATCGTAACGATGACTTACCCGCTGATTGGCAATTACGGAATTACTCGGGATGACTTCGAGTCGGTACGGCCTTATGTGCATGGCTTTGCTGTTCGACGTTACGAGCCGGTGCCAAGCAACTGGCGTGCCCAATACAGCGTGGACGATTTGCTGAAGGAATATGGCATCATTGGCATTAGCGACATCGACACCCGCATGCTTACCCGGATTATTCGCCATCACGGCACGATGAAGGGCATTTTGACGACAGGCACTCAGCCTGTGGAAGAACTGAAAGAAATGATGGCTGACCTGACGATTGAAGAACTGCGTAATCAGGTTCCATTGACCTCTACACCTCATCCGTATAGTAGCCCTGGCAACGGGGAGCGGATCGTACTGATTGACTATGGCGCTAAGAGCGGTATCTTGCGCGAGCTGAATAAACGGGATTGTGATGTGGTTGTTGTTCCACATGATACAACGGCAGAGGAAATTCGCCGCTTGGACCCGGACGGAATTCAGTTGTCCAACGGCCCTGGAGATCCCAAAGACGTACCGCATGCCGTACGCACGGTGGCTGAACTGCTAGGGGAATATCCGATCTTCGGAATTTGCCTGGGACACCAGCTGTTTGCCTTAGCTTCGGGAGCGGATACGGAGAAACTGAAATTCGGTCATCGTGGCGGTAACCATCCTGTGAAGGAACTGGAGAGCGGACGCTGCTTCATCACTTCACAAAATCACGGCTACACCGTGAATGAGGGTTCGATCGAAGGAACCGAGCTTGAAGTGACGCATATTAATAACAACGATAAAACGATTGAAGGTCTTAAGCATACCAAGTATCCCGCGTTTTCGGTGCAATATCATCCGGAGGCTGCGCCTGGACCTTACGATAACGGCTACTTGTTTGACCGCTTTCTGGACATGATCCGTGAGCACAAAAGAAATCATCCAAAGCAACCGCGTCAGGCTGCTATCGCCGCCGCAGTGAGAGGAGAGCGCTAATATGCCGAAAAATACAGAACTTAAAAAAATACTCGTAATTGGTTCCGGCCCTATCGTGATTGGTCAGGCTGCTGAATTCGACTATGCTGGTACACAAGCTTGTCAAGCGCTCAAAGAAGAAGGCGTCGAGGTAGTGCTGATCAACAGTAACCCGGCAACCATCATGACGGACACGAACATGGCGGACAAAGTATACATCGAGCCGATTACACTTGATTTTGTAACACAAATTATCCGTCAAGAGCGTCCGGATGGCCTGCTTCCTACACTGGGAGGACAAACAGGACTGAATATGGCGGTGGAGCTGGCTCGTGCCGGAGTACTGGAGCGTGAAAACGTCAAGCTGCTGGGAACACAACTGACTTCGATAGAAAAAGCCGAAGACCGTGACTTGTTCCGCGATTTGATGCGTGAGCTGGAACAGCCTGTACCTGAGAGCGTCATTGTCACAACGTTGGAGGAATCACTGGATTTTGCTAACGAAATCGGTTATCCGATTATCGTCCGTCCGGCTTATACGCTGGGTGGAACAGGCGGCGGGATCTGTGCGAACGAAGAGGAACTGCGTGAGACGGTAAGCTCTGGCTTGCGTTACAGTCCCATTGGACAATGTCTGGTGGAAAAAAGCATCGCAGGCATGAAGGAAGTCGAGTATGAGGTCATGCGTGACGGCAATGATAACTGTATCGTTGTCTGCAACATGGAAAACTTTGATCCAGTCGGCGTACATACTGGCGACAGTATCGTTGTAGCGCCGAGTCAGACGCTGTCAGATCGCGAGTACCAGATGCTGCGCTCTGCTTCCCTGAAAATTATCCGCGCCCTCAACATTGAAGGCGGATGTAATGTGCAGTTTGCACTTGATCCACACAGCTATCAATACTATGTCATTGAAGTAAATCCGCGGGTGAGTCGTTCCTCGGCGCTGGCTTCCAAGGCGACTGGATATCCAATTGCCAAAATGGCTGCCAAAATCGCGCTGGGCTACACGCTGGATGAAATCGTGAACCCGGTAACGGGACAAACGTATGCTTGCTTTGAGCCTACTCTGGATTACATCGTGAGCAAAATACCGCGCTGGCCGTTCGATAAATTCATCTCTGCCAACCGCAAGCTGGGCACGCAAATGAAAGCAACTGGCGAAGTGATGGCTATCGGACGCACGTTCGAAGAGTCCATCCACAAAGCGGTCCGGTCGCTGGAAATCGGTGTACATCGTCTGCATCTTAAGGGAGCCGATCAACTGTCGGATGAGGTGCTCACGGAGCGCCTGATTAAAGCAGATGATGAGCGCTTGTTCCTGGTAGCTGAGGCATTCCGTCGTGGCTGGGAGCAGCAGGGAATTCAGGATTTAACGAAAATTGACTGGTGGTTCCTTGACAAGGTAGAGGGAATCGTCAAGTTTGAAGCTAAAATGGCTAAAGAGTCTGAACTGACCTACGAAACACTTTATCAGGCCAAACGTAATGGCTTTACGGACCGCTCCATCGCCGAGGTTCGCAGTCTGGGCCAACCGGGTGGCAGCATGACAACCGAGCGCGAGGTACGTGAGTTCCGTCTGAGTCACAACCTGCGCCCTGTCTATAAAATGGTAGATACATGCGCAGCCGAGTTTGAAGCTACAACGCCGTACTACTACTCCTCTTATGAGGTGGAAAACGAAGTGATTCCATCCAATAAAGAGAAAGTCATCGTACTCGGCTCCGGGCCGATTCGGATCGGGCAAGGGATTGAATTTGATTACTCCACCGTACATGCGGTATGGGCCATTCAAAAAGCAGGCTACGAAGCAGTAATTATCAATAACAACCCAGAAACGGTATCTACGGACTTTAACACATCCGACCGTCTCTACTTTGAGCCGCTTTTCTTCGAGGACGTTATGAATGTCATCGAGCAGGAAAAACCGATTGGCGTTATCGTCCAGTTCGGCGGTCAAACGGCCATTAATCTTGCAGCTCCTCTTAGTGCGGCAGGCGTGAACATTTTGGGTACGAGTCTGGAAAGTATCGACGAAGCGGAAGATCGGAAAAAGTTTGAGCGGTTGCTGTCACGTCTGGCTATTGCACAGCCTAAAGGCAACACGGTCATCTCGGTAGATGAAGCGGTAGGAACTGCGCAGGCGCTGGGCTACCCGGTGCTGGTGCGTCCATCCTACGTCCTCGGCGGACGGGCGATGGAGATTGTATACTCCGATGCGGAATTGCTGCGCTACATGGAAGAAGCCGTTAAAATCAACCCTGAACACCCGGTGCTGATCGACCGTTACATGCTGGGCAAAGAAGTTGAGGTTGACGCCATCTGTGACGGCGATACGGTACTGGTGCCGGGCATTATGGAGCATGTGGAACGGGCTGGGGTTCACTCAGGTGACTCTATCGCGGTGTATCCGCCGCAGCACTTGTCCGACTTGTTGAAGCAAAAAATCGTGGAAATCACGATCAGCATCGCCAAGGAATTGAAAACGATTGGTCTGGTGAACATCCAGTTCGTCATTCATCAAGATGAGGTGTATGTGATCGAGGTCAACCCGCGTTCCTCGCGGACGGTTCCTTTCCTGAGCAAAGTCACGAATATCCCGATGGCGAATCTGGCGACACAGGCCATTTTGGGCGGCAAGCTCAAGGATGCGGGCTATACAGAAGGGCTATGGCCTGAAAGTAATTATGTCTCGGTCAAGGTTCCGGTATTCTCTTTTGCCAAGCTGCGCCGTGTAGAGCCGACCCTGGGGCCGGAAATGAAATCGACGGGTGAAGTGATGGGACGCGACATTCAGTACGCCAAAGCGCTGTACAAAGGACTCGTGGGTGCTGGTATGAAAATCCCATCTACCGGAGCGATCATCATCACGGTGGCGGATAAGGACAAAGAAGAAGCAGTCGAGTTGATGCAGGGCTTTTACAGACTGGGCTACAAAATTATTGCAACAGGTGGAACGGCGGCTGCGCTGGAGCAGGCTAACATTCCAGTGAAGACGATCAATAAGCTGAGCGAGGGAACCCCGAACATCCTGGATATGATCCGCACAGGTGAAGCCAACTTCGTCTTCAATACGCTGACCAAGGGGAAAACGCCAGAGCGTGACGGATTCCGCATCCGCCGTGAAGCGGTTGAGAACGGGATCGTCTGCATGACCTCGCTGGATACCGTACGCGCTTTGCTGAGAATGCTGGAGACGATTAACTTTACATCCGAATCCATGCCGGTTCTGAGCCACTAACACGATACGAATAGAGGATGAAAATAAGTAGTACAGGAAGGGACATTCATCAGCTTTGGCTGACGGATGTCCTTTATCACGGGCAAATTACCCGAATTGACGTGAAAAGGGGATGCAGGACGGTGAACAAAGCATTTCAGCAGATGGCAGGACGGTTGATGGTCGCGTTAGATTATCCGGATGCGCAGCAGGCGGAGCGGCTCATTCAACAGCTGGAGGGTATTCCCTGTTATATAAAAGTAGGCATGCAGTTGTTTTATAGCGCAGGGCCAGCTTTTGTAGAGCAGCTAAAGTCGAGAGGATACTCCGTATTTCTGGATTTGAAAATGCATGATATTCCCAACACCGTACGGGGAGGTGCGGAGAGCATCACCCGCCTGGGTGTGGATATGTTCAACGTACACGCTGCCGGAGGCAGAAATATGATGGCAGCCGCCAAGGCCGGAGCCGAAGCCGCAGTTTCCGCAGACAGCTCGCTTACCATGCCGCTCATTATAGCTGTTACACAGTTGACCAGTACGGACCAGACAACCATGAATAAGGAGATAGGCATTCCCGGTACAGTACAGGATGTGGTCGTTCGATATGCACAACTGACCCGTGAGGCGGGACTGGACGGAGTAGTGGCATCCCCATTGGAAGTGCCTGCGATCCGTGCTGTATGCGGACCTGACTTCAAAACGATTACCCCCGGTATACGTCCGGCAGGAAGCGCTACAGGCGACCAGTCACGTGTAGTGACACCCGGACAAGCCATCGCCCAAGGCAGTAGCTACATCGTCGTTGGACGGCCCATTACGGCTGCATCAGACCCACGTGCCGCAGCGGAGCACATTATTGAGGAGATGAACCAAGTATGACTACATTAAATAATATACCCGAGCAAATTGCATCACATCTGTTACGTATTCAGGCGGTAGCGCTGCGTCCGCAGCAGCCTTTTACATGGACATCCGGCATTAAATCGCCTATCTACTGTGACAATCGCCTGACCATGTCCTACCCGGAGGTGCGCGAGCTGATCGCTGATTCGTTCGCTGCTGTGATCCGTGAGCAATACCCTGAAACCGAAGTCATTGCAGGCACGGCTACAGCGGGGATTCCTCATGCTGCCTGGGTGGCGCAAAAGCTTAATCTGCCGATGGCATATGTAAGAGACAAAGCCAAAGGACACGGCAAAGAGAACCAAATCGAAGGTCGGATTAGTGAGGGACAAAAGGTTATTGTTATCGAGGATCTCATCTCGACTGGTGGCAGCTCCATCAAAGCAGCGCAGGCTGTAGAGCAAGCAGGTGCCCAGCCGTTAGCTGTACTCGCTATTTTCAGCTACCAGCTTGATAAAGCGACTCAAGCCTTTGCAGAAGCAGGTGTGAAGCTGCAAAGCTTGTCCAATTACACGGCCCTGATGGACGTTGCCTTGCGTGAGGGAACGATTCAGGAGGAAGAACTGGAGCTGCTGCGTTCGTGGCGTCAGGACCCGGCCTCCTTTGGCAAATAAGGCTTAGCATATAAAGTGTAACGGGGCCATTTATTAAAGTGACTCATACTCGCTGCAGATTGTTATGATGCAGGCCGTGTATTTCGAATTCGATCCGGTTACACTAACTTCTACCATCATGTGAAAAGAGGGAGTTTGGATGTATTGGATTTACTACGGCAGACTGTACACGACCAAATTTCAGGCAGGGTGCCTGGCAAAAAGGCTGGAACACGACGGCTGGATGTACGGCTACAACGATCCCCGCGCAGTGGAGGTGTACCGCTCGCGTAAAGGACGTTATGGCGTCCGGTTTATTCCTTAAATTCATAAAAACAAATTAAAAAGTAAAAAATTTTCGCCAAACTATTGACGAAACACAAGAAAATGTTGTATATTAATTAACGCCGCTGTTTTATGTAAATGTAGCGTGAATATACATATTTTTTTGAGGGCCCTTAGCTCAGTTGGTTAGAGCGGTCGGCTCATAACCGATTGGTCGGGGGTTCGAGTCCCTCAGGGCCCATTTCCTCAAAAACCCTTGCCTAGCAAGGGTTTTTTTGTTGTTTATAAAGGTTGAGAAAATGGAGGAAAGTAGCATTTGAAAGGGGCTGATTATAATTTGCGAACGTATTTGCAAACGTGAATTTTTTTTCGTAGTTTATCACCTTTACTAAGTTGTGTGACAAATGGTAAATCTGCAGGTAAGAAATCATATTGGAGTATTGTTTCTTTGCTGACCCAACGTAATTGATCATGGTCTACTAATTGAATTTCACCAGATATCCATGTTGCCCAAAATGCAATTAAATAAGAAATTTATAAAGTTCCACTAATAACGAGATCTGCTTTTTTAAATGGCTTATGAGCTTCTACATAAATGTCTTCTGAAATCATCCAATTATCTTCCCACATCCCACGAGATATATTGATAAAAACAAAAGCCCTCTTAATATGGAGGGCTTTTGTTTTTATAAGTTAAGATAAGTATTGAACTATCGTGTCCCTTTAGTTCAAACTCTGCCCTTTTCATAAAAGTTGTTGTGCAAAGCTTTCTGTCGTTGAAATCATGTCTTACTCCAAGTCACTTTGTAAAATTCTAATCCCCACCGAGTTCAATCGTTTTCGTGGCGACACGGTCATGAAATTCCCGATCATGCTCCACGAATGCAATGGTCGGCGTGTACTCAAGCAGCAGCTCCTCAATTTGCATCCGGGAAATCACGTCGACAAAGTTGAGCGGTTCGTCCCAAATATGCAGATGAGCCTCCTCACATAGGCTTCTCGCGATCAGAACCTTCTTCTTCTGCCCGCCGCTAAACGCCGATATATCCTTCTCAAACTGGATGCGGGCGAAATCTAGCTTACGCAACACGGCCTTAAATAAGCTTTCGTCAATTCTGTGCTCTGCTGCATAATCGGAAAGCGTTCCTCGCAGATGAGAAGTATTCTGGGATACATAGGAAACGCGAAGCTGCGGCTCCCGCTGAAACGTACCTGTATAGTGTAGCGCCTCATCGTTGAGCAGGCGGAGCAAGCTAGACTTACCTGAACCATTTGGACCTGAAATTGCAATCCGATCTCCTGGTTCGATCGTCAGACAAACGTTCTTGCAAACCGCTCTTTCCCCGTAGTAAATCGTGACGTGATCCAGCATCGCCAGTTCCGATTTGGAATACACGAGCTGAGAGATCGCAAGGCTTTCTGACTGTTCGATATTTCGGAGCAGTTTCGATTTTTCCTCTAAAGCAGAGTGTTGCCGCTGTTCGATGGATTTCGAGCGCTTCATCATTTTTGCTGCCTTATGCCCGACGTAACCCTTGTCAAGCTTGGAGCCGGAATTTCGTGTGCCGTTTTTCGTTTTTTCGGTCTCGAAAGACCAGCCGCTAGTACGTTTAGCAGAAGCTGATAAACGCTGTATGTCTTTGTACAGCTTTTCGTTTTGTGCCATTTCGAACGTATCTTGGCGAGTTTTGTTCGTCCACCAGCTGGAGAAGTTGCCTTTTTGGATTTCGATATTCGTTTTGTTGATCGATAGAATATGATCCACGCAGCGGTCGAGAAAAGCCCGGTCGTGTGAAACAAGAATAAAACCGCGCTTCGTATTCAGATAATCGGCGACAAGCTTGCGTGCGTGCAAGTCAAGATGATTAGTCGGCTCGTCGATGAGCAGAAATCGATTGTCTTGGATGAATAGCACGGCCAGCAGTACCTTCGTCTGTTCTCCTTGGGACAGCGATTCGAATGGCCGGTACAACACGTCTTCTGAAACCTTAAGCAGGTTCAGTTCGCGCATCAACTTCCAGCTCTCATAGCTTGGCACGATCTCTTCGACGACGTCTAAGGTCAAATACTCCGGGTGTTCGACGGGAAACGGAAAATAATCAAAGGCGACTGGTGTGGAGATCGTACCGCTGTATTCGTACTTCCCCTGAAGCAGGTTTAAGAACGTCGTTTTCCCCCGACCGTTTCGCCCCGTAAAGCCCAACTTCCAGTCTGTATCAATTTGAAAATGAACATTTTCGAATATGGGGTCATAGCTGCCTGGATAGGAAAAAGTAAGATTGGTCACCTGAATGGCGGGCATGGCAATCATCCTTTCGTTTGGAAATAAAAAAGAGCCGCAAGAAAGGTGCTATCTTGCGGCTCTAATCCATACGAGGAAATACGGCCCCATTCCAAGGGGCCGTATGACTGTCCGGAGAGGGAGCGCAAACGAAACGCAGACCTTTCTTGCAGAGATGAAATAAAACGACCACAGCCGATCGCTGAGTCCGTTCTTTTCGTGATCTCAAAGCAAGAAAGTTCTACATGTATCCGTTCAACTCCCGTCATCAAATTACATTCAGTTTATCACAATAGTAATTTAACTACAACCTGCGTAGTCCCGTTTTAGGCTGATGCCTCGCGTAGGTCGACCATGCTCCTTAGATTGATTACTGTTATTCAACTATCTTGCTCGTTCGTATTAGGTTAATAACATATGGGTTTTTAAAATCCGTAGCGTTATAGCAACAGAACTAATTTAAGATATAAGTATGAAAGCCTCTGATAAATCAGGGGCTTATTTTACGTTTTGAGGAGGTGACGAAACCCGTGGCAAAGATAAAATCCACATTGGATATACAACTGGATCTGACCAGACCGGTTGAAGAATTGACTGAGGTTATTTCTGCTGCTATTGCTTCACAGCCAACGCCGGAAAGAAATACTTGAAGGTTTGGATATGGCCGTAGGAATTCAATAACTTGGCTTATATTGGAAAGTTGGGTTATTGAGCTTTCATTACATAATGTTTATTTCGATGGATCAATATGAACCCTATATATGACGGATTGTAATATGAAGTGCGACACCTGCTGGAAATAAATAAAAAGGACCCATGGCCGGATTCGTGTAGAATGAAAGTTCCTACACCCACATTCACACAAGGAGAATCCACCATGAGCTACACACATCTTAGCATAATCGAACGAAGCAAGCTAGAAATCCTGCATCAGCAGGGGAAAAGTTCAAGAGACATCGCTGAGGAGCTGGATCGACATCATGCGACCATTTGCCGAGAAATCCGTCGGAATGCTGAGCTAGCGTCCTACAATGCACAGCGCTCCCAACATGCTTACGAGCAGCGCCGTAGAGCCTCTGTACTCAAGGCAAATGGGCAGAGGAACAAGCGGTAGAGCTCGAAGAGAAGTTGCATGCGACTTGGTCACCTGAGCAAATCGTGGAGCGTTTTAGAACAGAAGGCCAGCCCGCGGTGTGCTGCAAAACCATCTATCGCTGGCTCTATGCAGGCCGCCTGGCCAGCGGACGTGAAGGTGCTACGGCACAAAGGAAAACGGCAGCAGCCCGCTGAAAAACGAGGGAAGTTTGCCGTGGGTAAGTCGATTTCCGAACGCCCCAAGGAGGTGCGTTCCCGGGACACCTTTGGACACTGGGAGCTAGATACGGTGGTGTCTGGTCGTGGGAAAAGCAAAGGCTGCGTGGCGACCTTCATTGAACGGAAAACTCGTCTGTACACCGCGATTCAAATGCCTGATCGCACGGCATTGTCGATGGAGATTGCCTTTGGCGTAGGGGCTTCTCAGTACCCTGCTGGGGCGTTTCAAACCGCAACTACAGATCGAGGCAAAGAATTCGCCTGTTATGCAAACCTGGAAACCACACATGACGTGCAGATCTACTTTGCTGACCCATACTCTTCCTGGCAAAGAGGGTCGAATGAGAATGCGAACGGCTTGCTTCGAGAGTTCTTTCCCAAAGGTACGGACTTTGCCCAAGTATCCGATGTGGCATTGGAGCGTTCGCTTGATTTAATCAACCATCGCCCCCAAAATGTCTGGGGTGGAAAACCGCTCACGAATCTTTCACACAGGAACTGTCGCACTTGGCTTGACAATCCGTCATATAAAAAAGAGTCTTGTTAGGAATGAATGTTCCTCTTTGTGATTTGTACATAATCCATCAAAGTGGAGTTTACATTGGGGAAAAAGCTAGAGGGCAACGGTCTATTTGAAAGCTCCAAATTAATATCCCCAGAGCACAAAGAGGTGTATTTAAGGTTAATGAAAGAACAACAGAGACGAGGGAAGCCTATATTGGACGAACAGGAGATGGAGCAGATCGAGTAGGCGTTCATTGTTTCATATAACGAGCAAAAACAAAATATTTTTGGAGGCCCTGGGACATTCTAAAGGTTTTTGTCATAAATAAGTAGAATTTGGAAAACTACTGTGGTATATTTATCCTACAACTAAATACCTAAAAAGGAGTTTTAAGAAGAAGAGGCAATATACGATCACAACTTCTGGTGTCGTGTTCAAAGAGGCGTTGTTATTTCGTTGTTTTACGAAGTTTGTATTACAGATGGGTACAAAACCGAACGATTCAGGGAGAGCGCCAAAAACAAAGGAAGAAGCTATTCCAGTGCATTTTGTGAATTTTCTAGATTCACTCGGCCTTTATGGGAAAACCCGTCGTGAGACGAAGCAGCAGATTTCCGAATATATTACCTGCTTTTATAATGGAAAACGAATCGACTCATCGCTGGGTTACGTATCTCCAAATCAATACGAACATTTGTAACGGAAATCCGCTTGGAATTCTTACTTCTGGTGTCCATTATATTAATAGTAGTACAAAAAAGAACTTGCAAAATTCACCTTTTAAAAAGCAATTTCTCAAGGACTTTAAACAGTGAAATGGCTGTTTGCAAGTCGACCATATTAATACAAATATTAAAAATTAAAGTATATTAGGTTTTAAAAATTCAGATTGAGAAAGTGTGTCGAAAATCGTCTGAGATCAAGTTACTTTTAAAAAATTATTCCTATACAATCTCGTAGTAATATTTTTTTACCAATAAATCCTCATTAGAAAAGAAAGGTGACCAAATGGAAAAAAAATTACCTTCAACTCAACGCGAGTTATCAATACGTAGTGAAACTATTCAGAGACTTTATAATTTTTATCAAAATGAGCTATTTATTGTGAATCGAAGATACCAGAGGAAATTAATATGGACTGTTGATGAAAAGAAAAAGTTTATTGATTCGATAATTAAAGGATATCCAGTTCCCTTGTTACTTCTTGCAGACTCAGTTCACGATCATGTATCTGTTTTTGAAATTATTGATGGTATGCAAAGACTTAACGCAACAATGTCTTTTATTGAAGGGGAATTTACTTATGAAAATAAGTATTTTGATCTTGAGACAATGGTAGAATCAAACTCATTGCTAGATAAAGGAATTTTGGAACAAAAAGAGCCAGTTCTTGAAAGAGAAATATGTGAGGCCTTTGCAAGTTACGTATTACCGTTATCTGTATATTCGTTTAACGATGAAAGAAAAGTTGATGAGATATTTATTAGAATTAATAGCTACGGTAAACATTTGTCTAGACAAGAATTGAGATCTGCTGGAACTCTTGGGATATTTAATGATTTAGTAAGAAGATTAGCAGCTGAAATAAGAACGGACGTTTCATCAGGAAATATCCTTAACTTGAATAAAATGAAGGAAATAAGTATTACTAGTACTGGTTTGGAGTATGGAATACCTGTTGAAGATATTTTTTGGGTAAAAAACAATGTTCTTACTAAAGAAATGGTAAGAGAGGCTCGGGACGAGGAACTTATCTCTGATATTTTGGCTGCTATGGCCTTCTCTGAAATTCCCCCCTCCAGTTCTGTGATCTCTGATCAATATTATGGATTAAAAGAAAGTGATAGATCATTTGAATTAGAATTACAACTTAAAAAGTACGGTACTGATAATTTAGAACGGCAATTTATAAATATTTATGATGAAATAAGAGCCGTTCTTAGTATAAGTGCAAACAACTTTAGAGAGTTGGTCTTCGGTGATCCTGCTCAAAGATTGCCAAGATATTTTCAAGTGATTTTTTTATCTTTCCATAAATTGTTGATAAAAGAAAATAAACAAATAATTAGTTATACTGAATTGGAAAAAAAACTAGATGGTATTGCTTCGCATATAAAAATACCAGAAGGTGGAAATTGGAGCGCATCAAATAAAAATGATAATATAAATGCAATTTCTGGAATCTTAGAAGTTTGTTTTAAGGATCGTACTACAACTAATCCGACAAGTCATAAATGGATTACTGAATTTGAATCATTGCTTATGCAATCTAAAACTGAACAAACACTATATGATTTTAAACAGGGATTTACCAAGCTAGATGGTTCGAAAGCTTTTGATGAATCTAATTTTTCGAAAATCATAAAAACCCTCACGTCGATGGCTAATAACGGACCTCGTGCTGTTGGTTATATATGCGTAGGTGTCTCTGATAATAGTGCTGATTCTCAAAGAGTAAAAGAGATATATGGTATTGAGCCTGTGAACTATAGAGGATTTAATATAACGGGAATTGGACACGAAGCTAAAGTTCTAAAAAAAGACTTAGACTCTTTCTATAGATGGATTATTCAGGAAATAAAGAAACAACCTATCACAGAAGAAGCTAAGGATATAATAATGCGTAATGTTAGGGTTATTGATTATTTTAACAAAGATATTGTTATTTTTTCTGTACAATCTGGTCAGACCGCTATGATATATAATAGTAAATATTATACAAGGCACGGAGCAAACGTTGATGAAGTGCAACCTATTGATTATCCAAGTTTTTTTAATAGATTTAATCGCTTATAAGATTAAAATATAAGTTTTACGCTGGTAGCCAGATCGACGAAATCACCGATCTTATTTTAATTACTCAGATAAACAGAATAAGGTATGAAAGATTGGTTTTTCAACTAGAATTGTCTCGATCGATTTTTGATCAGGGGGATGGCTATCTCTAGTTCTTTATTGTTTGATTTACAAAAGCTAGATAATCTTAAACTTATGATGTTTTCGTAAAATTCGGGAGACGTCTATTTATGTTCCGCCAACTGAGATGAATTTCTAACATGGAATTAAAAGATGATTTTATGGAGTTAATATTGTCTTAGTGTACACGGCTAGGCTGAACTAATGAAAAACAAAGCAACATGGTGCATTAATATATTAGAATATACTATATAATCTAGAAAACTGGAATTATATAAAGATGCAAGGATAATGCAAGATAATTACTGCCTATATGAAGAGAGTAGGAGAGTTTGATTTAGAATTAAATATCCAAAAAAAGCACTGCCAGAATAAACGGCGGTGCCTTTTTGATGATCATTTAGTTGCTTAAAGCGCCTAAGAAACTCATCAGCAAGTCATCATTTTCATGCTAATTGTTAACTTCACGTTCCGAAGTCACTCTTATTACATACTTAGGACACCTTAATGGTGTATACCATTCTTAATTTACCGGTACCGCCGTAGATTTCAACTCTTCCATTTGTTGCAGAATAGGTTTGT
Organism: Paenibacillus sp. LT-B23; assembly: GCF_059417685.1. Taxonomy (NCBI): domain Bacteria; kingdom Bacillati; phylum Bacillota; class Bacilli; order Caryophanales; family Paenibacillaceae; genus Paenibacillus; species Paenibacillus sp. LT-B23. The sequence continues at coordinate 201,475 of NZ_JBSQBM010000004.1, forward strand.
AGCAAGCCAGAAGTGGAGACTGTTACATTTCCACTTGCCACTTTATAAGTATCTCCTGGGTAATTAGACAACGCATAGGAGTAATTTCTCGGCAGCTTAGCAGTTCTGTAGTATACGCCGTTAACTTCTACAATGGGTGTAATTTCGGGAGAAGGACCCACACCCAGAAGGCGGAAGTTGCTGGTTTGAACATGACTATATGTATTACTTTCTGATGCAGATGCGCTAGGGACGATAATACTGCCAAGAAGTCCCAATGACAATGCCGTTGTTAATAACATTTTTTTGGTATTCATATAAATTCCTCCTAATGCATTATTTGAGCGCCTAAAATATACCATGTTAATTTATCGATTTCATTACATTCGACAAACTTTGTCAAAATAATACAATCAAATCATACTAAAGACCTATGAAATTATAAAAAATTTAAAACATATAAAATATGCTAAGAAGAATTCACACAAAGGAAGAGAAAGAGCTAGGTGGGGATTTCTTCTGTAGTTGCTATGGATTTAACTCTATATAAAAAGTTCCTCCGAGAAAACTCGAAGGAACTTTATCATTAGTTCTTTTGAATTGTAGATACAGTCAACATAATGGCGAGGGTTGTACCGCCGCCCACATTCTGAAAAGAATAAGATAATGAGGGTACTCCTCTTAGAGTAACACGATCACCGTCAAGAATGTCTCCGGTAGATCCCATATATATGCCGATGATGGAGTTTCCATTGTCATCCATAATATGCACATTAGCAATGGTTCCAATGTCTGTTTCCTCTTCTTGTACCTGAACTACCTGTCCACTTACCTTCACCATTTTATTCAAATAAGGTGTAATGTTTTTAAACAGATGGCGTGTTGTAATTTTTGAATCCACAGCAGCTTTAGCGGCATTTTTTGTTGCAGGTGTTACAGCCGGGAACAGCTCATGATGCTCGACAATGTATTGATAAGTTTTTTCATCAAGGCTTTCATTTTCAACCAGATTAGGAATGATATTAGACATGGCATCCGCTGTTTTCGTATTTTGTGTTACCGAAGAAGCAGGGGCGTTTGCTTGAGAAACAGCATCTATTTTCAGAGAGTTTACCATCTGATCGACCGTTTCTTTACCAATGCTATAATATGAATCTTTGGAAAGAGACAAGGACACAGTGTAAAGCTTTTGATTCTGTGGAACAATGTATTGTGTCAGCACCACAGCTACTCCAGATTGGGGCTGAGTGTACTCAACTTCCAAAATTCCTGCGGTATTATTAAAATTTGGACTACTTTCATATCCCTTGGTTTTAAAATCTTTCATGTTGGTGGTATCTTGTTTGTAATATGCAACTGCAGAGTCCGCTGCTACTTTGGCCGTTGTAACCCCGTCCTGAACAGTAATGTTGATATTGTCGGCAAACTGAACCTTGGGGGCTGGATCAACAAAAGAAGCTTTAATAGTAGGTTGGTTGTAATTGCTGACATCATATTCGTTCCAGGTTGAAGGATAATCGAATGAAACCCCCTCCCCGTTATAGGTTTTAAATTGAAGAGAGTCGGCTGCTGTAGTTACTACGGGAGTACTTGTTTCCTTTGATTCGGCAGTACTGGTGGTAGCGACATCTGAATTTGAATTTCCTTGACCACACGCAGATAACGCTAATGAAAGTAAAAGAATAGGCAAAAATTTTTTGGACATATGTAGTGTAACCTCTTTGTGTGCCCCATCGGTTGGGGGATTTGCTTATTTCATCTCGTATAACAATATTATCGGTTTAATTGCTGGATTATGTAATACCTTGTCAGTTCCTTACCCTTCCAGTAACTCTCTAGCCCCGTTCATGACTAAAGGCATCGTTTGTTCTACGAATGCATCTGCGCTCAGATGCATTCCCTTGTGGTTCCAGCTATAAGCTGTCCCATAAATCCCCCAGCTTATCATAATGGCGGCTGTGCTTTTTAACTGTTCATTCCGGCTGGCAAGTCTCTGATCTTCAACCGGCAGGGAAAATAAAATAGCTTGAATCTGCTGCTTAATTTGAACTTCCAATACAGTGCCCAGCGACTGGTAACTTTTCTGGCAAAGCGTGCTCAGGTCCTTATGAAAATCACATAAAGCCAGGAAGATACACTGTATCGTTTCGGCATTTAACAAGGTTCGCCCGCTGATTCTGTCTGCTATGGAAGTCATTAGTGTTCCCGTAATAGTAGCTTCGAGGATTTCATATTTATCAGTAAAATGCGCATAAAAGGTCGCTCTATTAACGGTGGCTTTCTCTGTAATATCGCGTATGGTGATGGATTCAAAATCTTTTTCTTGAACGGGAGAAATAAAAGCGTCTTTGAGCAATTGGCGTGTTCTTTTTACCCGGGGATCATCTTCGTTTTTCTGTATTTTCATGTTCCATACCTCCTGATGAAAATAACAATATCAATGAACTAAAAAAGGTACAAGGAAAACGGAGTAGGCGGAATGGTGCTGTACAAGCGAAGCGGTCGCTTTTGTCCCCGGATTTCTCCCCTGATCATAGGCTTAATTCAAGAAATCCGGGGGCGGTGGCGATGGGAAGTACCATCCGTCTGCGGAGTGGCACTATAGTAACTTTTAAGTTCAGCTTATGTGCATTTTATCGGAATGCATCATGTAAAGCTTTTACATCATGATAACATAGCAATGCAACATATGTTGTTTAAGCGACTATAGTTACATCATATGAGCCGGAAATAAACAATAAAAAACGGACGTCGGACTGATTAGCCCCAAGTCCGTTTTTCGTGCATGTATCTGCTGCTTCTTGAGTTCAGTTGACAAGGTGATGAATGAGTCTCTCACCGCTGTCTTGATTCGTTCCTTCCATGCGCATGAGCTGCTTTAAGGCATGCAATTCCGCACATTGGCTAATTGCCTCAGCGACCAACTTGGCGATTTGACGCGCTCCTTCATCAGAAAAATGAGTATTATCTGTTACGCCAGCGGGGTAATTCGGATGTGCTTTTTCAGGCAGATGCATAAATAGCAGCTTGGACGCTTCTTCTCCCATGGCCCGATAAAGCTGCTGAGAAGCTTTAAAAATATCGAGCAGCGGTGTTCGGGTTTCCTCCGCTACTCGCTTCATTGCTGCGGGATAGGCTCCCACAGCAAGCGGATCAGGTTCTCCATCTGTAGTAAAGCGGCGGCGGCTTACAGAGGTCAACAGCACTGGAATTCCACCACGCTCCCGAGCAGACTCGATACATTGAATTAAGTTTTGACGATAGTCCCCGTCAGGATCGGTATAGCGGGTGGGATCTTCTTTTTTCTCATCGTTGTGTCCAAATTGAATAAACAGATAATCGCCGGCTCGAAAATCCTTTTCAATATGAGCCAATCGACCTTCCGCTATAAAAGATTTGGTGCTTCGTCCATTAACCGCACGATTGTTCACTTGAACAGACGAGTCAAAATAACTCTGCAAGTGTTCGCCCCAGCCTGTCATCGGTTTTTCGGTAGCTCCTTTTTGGGCTGCGGTGGAGTCGCCAGCGATAAACAGCCTGGATGTTATCCGCTGTCCTTCCGTAACATAGCTATGCTTTTGGAGCCACTTTTCCGCAAGAGCGAGCCATTGCTGGCATTCGCGGTTATCCTCAGCCAGTCCCAAGCCGTGGCGCCCTTCCTCAAACACATGCAGCTCAAATGAAATGCCTTCTCTGGATAATGCGGAAGCCAGCAACAAGCTGTTTTCGACTGGAACAGTGGCGTCATTGGCTGTTGTCCAAATAAAAGTTGGAGGGGTCTGTGAAGTCACTTGTTGATCGGATGAAAAGGCGTGAAGCTGCTCCTGTGTCGGCTGTTCACCTAAAAAATGAGTGCGGCTTCCAATATGCGTATAAGCATCATGAAACGTAATCACGGGGTAGCCCAACAGCAGAAGATCGGGTTTTTCCGCCCCTCTGGTGGCTACGATGGAGGCCAAGTGCCCGCCTGCTGAAAATCCAACCAGACCGACTTGCTCCGGAATCACTTTCCAGTCTTTGGGCGTTTGTCGAATCCACTTTAAGGCGAATTCTACATCCTCCAACAAGGAATCGACCTCAAAATCCCCAACTTGGTAATGTAGCACCCCTGCATGAATGCCTAGATCATTCAACCACCGGGCGATTGGTTCTCCTTCATGTTGTGCCAGGTGCTCGTAGCCACCGCCGGGCAGTACCAATATAAAAGGGCGAGCTTCGTGGGCCGCTGCTGGATAGAGGGAAAGAAAGGAAGTGTCTACTGGAAATTCTTCTTTTACAATCTGTTCTTTATAACTAACAACGTGTAACATAAGTGACCTCCAAATTCCTTTTTTGAATTCTGCAAGCTAATCCAGATGTACATAAAACGGGATGGGGCGGATGTAATGGTATTTAACATTTCTGCTTGAAAAGTGCGCTGAAGTCCCGGGTTTGTATTTTAAATAAATGCACACGTGAAAAAAAGATTTAAACCTTGTTATGAAAGCGCTATAATTTTGGTGTGATGCAAAGAACCAAAGGGGGAGCGCAATGAAAAAAGGAAGGATGTTCTACACCATTTTTATTACGATTCTGGTTTTGGGAATAGGGTTGGTGGCCAGCTTCGGCAGCTACATCTATTTTACAACAATTAGCTCAGTTGTGGAAAGAGTTTCCAACAGTAAACAAAGCTACATGACGCAGATCAAAAACAGTCTGGAGCAGAAAATCCAAACGATTGAATATGCTTTTAATACGTATAGTACGACCAGTTCATTTGATGAAGTCGTAAAACATCCCATTACAGAAAAAGATTTTGTAGCATATCGGAATGTGAATTCGCAGCTCAATTATATTGCTACGATGGGATTAGAAGGAACGGAATACTCACTGATTAGTCTGGATCAGAACTGGAAAATATCCAATGGAAGCCTGTCCTATTTGACGAAAACAGAACGGGAGAAGCTATTTAAAACCTATATCGACCATCAGGATAAGGGGCTATTCTGGATTAAAACAGACAAGGGAATCCGCTTTGTTAATACTTTGCCTGTATTCTCCAAAAATAAGCAAGCCATTGCGCTGTCGGATATTTCGTTGCAAACGTTAAATCGTACAATTCAAGCAGAGGATCACACGGCCGTTTTTATTCTGAATAAACAAGGCGATTTAATGTACGAAACAGAGCCTGTCGACCAATTATTGACCACCCAGCAGCTTCAGCACATTTCAGAGGCTACGGCTACACCCGACAATTCAGGCATGTTGACACTGGAAAAAACGAAGCATCAGCCTGCTCAGCAGGTCATTTATGCCAAGTCTGCTTATAACAACTGGACGTATTTAACGATATTAGATAAAAAGGAGATTTCGAATGCATTCCAAACGACCAAATTCGGGATCATCACGATGGTACTTGTACTCACACTCTTGATTGTGGTGGTGGCGTATATCATAGCCGTCTATTTTACAAAGCCATTCCAGCAAATTAAACGCAGCCTGCCTAAAAATCCTAATTTCTCGTTCAAAAATGAGCCTTCCAAAAATGAAATTGATTGGATTATTGATTCCATTGACAGCATTGTAACGGAAAAGGAAAGCCTGGAAAGCCTCATTCAGTCCGAAATGCCACAGCTTGAAACCCAATTGATCCTTAACCTGTTTCGCAGGCGTATTTCAACAGAGGAATTGGCACGAAAAATGCCACGCTTGGGCTATCCGCAACTGGAGAACCAAATGTATATTACCCTGTTGATTCAACTGGATAATCTGGGAGATCGGGAGCCCTCGGATAAGGACGTTTTACTGCTGGCTATTAACAAAATCGTAGAAGAAACCATTCCAGAGCAGCAGCGAATGCTTCCCATCATTTTGAACGATGACATCCAGGCGACCATTTTAATGTTTACAGGAAAGAATGAACAGGAAATAAACAAGCAAGTGCTGGACGATGCCGCCCTTTTGATTCGAACTGTAAAAGAGTATTTGAATGTATCCATCAGTATCGGCATTAGTAAGTCGTATGACAATTTGTTAGAAAGCAAGGAAGCCTGTGAGATGAGTAAGCAAGCCTTGCACCACCGTTTAAATTTAGGCAAAGAATCCATTATATTTTATGAAGACATTTCCACGGTCATTTCAGGCCCGGTGCTGCTTCATTATCCGACGGAAATGGAATCGCAGCTGTTTGACGCCATTCGAATAGGAGATGAAGAGCAAGTACGACTTACCGTACATTCCTTATTGACTGAAATAATGACAAAGAACAATCATTCCATGAACTTTGAGGTGCTGTTGGTGCGGTTTGTGAATAACCTTATCCAATTGGAGCAGCTGCTAGGAATCGAAGTGTTGCTGACGCAGAACAATCATGCGTTGTACCATCGTCTGCTGGACATTCGTAATCCGGAAGAGATCGAGCGTATGCTGGTGGAGCAAGTCATTTCCCCTATGGTAAAAAGTATGAAGGAGAAGACCAACCAGCAATTTCGCTGTCTCTCCGAGAAAATTGCCGCCATTATCCGAGCGGAATATGATCAGGAGTTGTCACTGGAACTCATTGGGGACCGTCTTCATTACAATCCCAATTATTTAAGCAGTATTTTCAAAAAAGAATACGGTACGACGTTCAGTGAGTATCTAATGGGCTATCGGCTGCAAATGGGCAAAAAGTGGCTCATTGAAACGGATATGACGATTAAAGAAATCGCCGAGCGATTGCAATATCATAATCCGCAGAACTTTATCCGCTCGTTTCGGAAAAAAGAACAGGTCACGCCCGGAGCATACCGTAAGATGAAGCAAGCGAATTGAGCTGAAATTTCACTAGCAATCAAGGGGCAGCTTATCCTTTTACCGCCCCTAATAATGCTCCTTTGACAAAGTGTTTTTGCACAAATGGATACACGATTAGCATAGGAACGGTTGCAACCACAATGACCGCCATCTTAATCGTCTGCGCAGGTGGGATGACATCCACAGAGGTTCCTTCTGCCTGCATACCACTGGAAACGATTACAATTTGGCGAAGCAAGACCTGAATAGGCCATTTGGCGGAATCATTAATATAGAGAATGGCATGCATATACGTATTCCAGTAGGCTACCGCGTAGAAAAGTGAAATGGTTGCAATTGAAGGCATCGCTAACGGAAGCATAATTTTAAAGAAAATGCCAAAATCGTTGCACCCGTCCATCTTGGCCGATTCCTCCAGATCATCCGGCAACGCCTGAAAAAAGTTACGCATAATAATCAGGTTAAATGCATTAATGGCCACGGGAAGGATCAAAGACCAATACGAATTGATGAGCCCCATGCTTTTTACCACCAGGAAAGTCGGAATCATCCCCCCGCTAAACAACATGGAAAACACGACAATGAAGTTAATTGTATTTCGGCCAAGCAGATATCTTCGGGATAATCCGTACGCCATAAAAGCCGTAAAGATCATACTCACCACGGTACCGACGACAGTCACTCCGACCGAAACCCCTAGTCCTCTGAATATCGTTGGGGTCGACAGGATATACCGATATGCATCCAGGGAAAAAGTGACAGGGAACAAAATGAATTTTTTAGCTACCACTTCTTGGGTTGAGGCAAAAGAGCTGGCGATGATATTCAGGAAAGGCAAGAGACAAGTGAGGGCAATGAGAATTAATAATGTACTATTTACGATGGTAAAAATACGACTGCCCAGCGATTCTTTTTTTAGCGATTTTTGCGCCAAGTGTTTGACCTCCTCGTAATCGTTTACATGTAAACTGTACCAAGAGGGCGGAATTCCGTATATAATCAAATCTTGAGGTGTTCTCCTAAGCATGGAAAAAAGAGGGTAATCATTAGATTGTGTAGTAATCATTAGGTAAGGTGAAAAGCCGGAAAATAGGCGGTATATAAGGTTTTGTAAACGCTATCATTTGATGATTATATGCGTAACGCTAAAAATCACGTACTCTTGAAAACGTATACAGGAACGTTTGAAGGAGGTCGAGCTAATGAAAGTTTCAAGTGTCCCCGCACCGAACATGAAACCGAATATGAAAAAGAAAAAGAACAACAGAACGACGGAAAATCTTTTACGTATGCAAAAACATAAGTTGCTGTACCTAATGGTTTTACCCGGGCTAGTGTACTTCATTATTTTTAAATATTTCCCTATGGGCGGCTTGGTCATTGCGTTTCAGGATTATCAAGCCTTTCTGGGAATCACGGGCAGCCCGTGGGTAGGAATGAAGCATTTCATTCGTTTATTTACCGAGCCCACGTTTTTCATGCTATTACGTAACACCCTGGTTTTGTTTGCGCTCAACATTGTGATTTTCTTTCCATTACCGATCATTTTGGCATTGATGCTGAATGAGGTCAGGAAGCGTGTGTTTAAAAATATCATCCAAACGATTATCTACATCCCGCACTTTATGTCATGGGTCATCATTGTTTCGATTTCTTATGTATTTTTAACCGTAGACGGCGGGGTACTGAATGAAATGATTGCTGCGCTAGGCGGTGAGAAGATCAGCTTCTTAACTTCCCCGGAATGGTTGCGTACCGTTTATATGGGGCAAGTGATCTGGAAGGAACTTGGCTGGTCTACCATCATTTATCTGTCGGCGATTACGGTCGTGGATACGCAACTGTATGAGGCAGCAGAAATGGACGGTGCCGGACGTCTCCGAAAAACATGGCATGTTACCTTGCCTGCAATTCGCCCAGTCATTATTACGTTGTTAATTTTGAAAATTGGTAGCACGCTGGATTTGGGCTTTGAGCATATGTATCTGCTATTGAACTCACTAAACCGCGAGGTTGCTGAAATCTTTGATACCTACATTTATACAGCGGGCTTAAAGAATGGACAATTGAGTTTTAGTACGACGGTAGGACTTTTTAAAGGCGTGGTGGGATTAATTCTGATCATGGGCTCCAATCGACTGGCCAAGAAATTTGGTGAAGACGGCGTTTACTAATGACGACGGGAAGGATGCGGAATGGTACGGTTTGTAGAAAACATGAACAAATGGTGCATGCGCCTGCTCCGGCTGGTTTACCTTAATTTGCTGTGGACGGTTGCGACGATCCTGGGATTGGGATTTATAGGCGTGGGACCTGCAACTGTCGCTATGCTCAGCATTTTAAGGCAATGGATTCGAGGTAATGAGGAGGTCGCCATTTTCTCCACGTTTTTACATTACTTTAGAGAAAGCTTTAAAGAAGCCGCGATCATTGGAGCAATTTACAGCCTCGTGGGCTACGTGCTCTACGTGGATATCGTCAATGTCTCGTCCTGGTATGTTCGTGTAGTGACGCTTATTGGAGCCTTTTTGTATCTCATCTCCTTGGCGTACATTTTCCCGTTACTGGCTCATTATGATTGGAAAGGGATCAAGCTGAAAATCAGAATGTCCGTGGTGATTGGGTTTTCGTATTTACAATATACACTTGTTCTTTTTGTTGCGATTGTCGCGCTTTTTACATTGATTCTAGGCTTGTACCCAGGAATTCTGACTTTTGCCGGAGTCAGTATCATCGGTTATCTCGTGATGTGGATGACGCATCAGGTGTTTAGCAAAATAGAGCGAGAGGTTCTGGTGAAAGAGGAAGATATGGCATGAATATACGATCAGAAAAGGAGCAAACACGATGAAAAAGGGAATCACGATGAAAAAGGGAGTATCGGGCCTTCTTGCCGTACTTATGGTCATGAGTGTTTTTTTAGCTGCTTGCGGTGACAAGGGGGCAGAGGATCAAGGCAGCCAAACCTATGATCCGAATTCAAAGCTGGAATTAACCTGGTTAAATGTATTGCATACAGCCTCTCCACCTACAGACACGATTAAGAACAAAATTGAAAAATACACCAATTCCAAGATTACGTTCAACTGGGTTCCTGATGCATCGAAAGAAGAGAGAATCACTACAGCGCTGGCGTCTGGTGAATTGGCGGATATCGTGACTCTTACGATGATGACAAATTCTTCAGTTCGAAGTTCATTGAAATCAGGTCTATTCTGGGATGTAGGGAGCTATTTGGACGATTATGACAATTTAAAAAAGATACCTCCCGAAGTTAGAAATGCAGCTTCCATCGAGGGAGTTCTGTATGGAGTTCCATTCCAGAAAAATTTGGCACGATCAGGCTTGGTTATCCGCAAAGATTGGCTGGATCGTTTAGGACTTAAAGTACCTACGACCTTGGATGAGCTATACGAAGTTGCGAGAGCGTTTACAGAAGATGACCCGGACGGTAATGGCAAAAAGGATACGACAGGCTTTGGCGACAGATCTGATCTTCGCTATAGCAGCTTTAAAACCTTAAGCTCTTATTTTGGCACACCTAATGGCTGGAAAGTAGATGAGAATGGCAAGTTTACGCCGGAATTTGATACACCTCAATATTTGGAGACATTAAAGTATTCTAATAAATTATATAAGAACGGGTATGTATCGAAGGATTTCGCCGTAACTGCTAAAACCGATCAGCAGCAGCAATTTGCTCAAGGGAAAACCGGGATTTATACGGGAATGGTGGATATCACCAACTTGAGAAATCTGTCACAAGGCTTGCAAAAGGGTCTTGAATTGGTGCCTGTAAACAAAATCTCCAATGGAGACGGTAAATATCACATTTGGTCTGAGGGCAGCGGAGTTGGCGGTTTGCTGGCATTTCCTAAATCCGAGGTGAAGACGGAAGCTCAATTGAAGAGATTACTTCAATTCGTCAATGATTTGATTGATGAAGAAGTATTTATGGACATGACAGGTGGTATCAAGGGAACTCATTATGACATTGATAATGAAGGAGCTTTCAGAATTATTAACACCGATTTGTGGCAAGCAGATGTACAGCCGTTTGCAAGCTCCAGACCGAGTGAAGTAACTTACACGTTAAAAGATGCCAACCCTGAAAAGGAACTAGCCAATCAATTAATCAAGGAAAATAACGAATTTGCCGTTTTGGACCCAACCGTTCCTCTGGATTCTGTAACTGCCAATGAAAAAGGAACTGAACTCGAAAAAATTATTACCGATGCTACGTTCAAATTTATTATGGGTGAGACTGATGAAGCCGGATTCAAAGCAGCCGTAGAGAACTGGAAAAATTCCGGTGGATCACAGATCATCTCTGAGTATGAGGAAGCGTATAAGAAATCGAAAAAATAAGGAAATGTATAAGTCGAGCTCGAAAAATGAACATCAAAACGGAGTAGGCGGGATGGTGCTGTACAAGCGAAGCGGTCGCTTTAAAAGCTTTCCGTAGGAAAGCTCGCTTCGGAAGCATCACCTCCCCGGATTTCTCCCCTGATCAGAGGTTTTAATAAGAAATCCGGGGGCGATGGGAAGCACCATCCGACTGCGCAGTGGCACGATAGGTAACTCTTAAGTTCGGCTTATATGGTTTTGGCTTTACACCAAAATGAATGTTTCAAACTACTCAATGTTAATCAAACATGATGGGTGTAAGGCCCTTATTTGCGCATTCACAAATACGAAGACAGGAGAGAACGAGATGCAAGTGTATAACATTGTAGATTATGGAGCAATTGAGGATGGTAAGACATTAGCAACGGGAGCGATTGCGGCTGCGATTGAAGCGGCCAGCAATGCCGGGGGAGGAACGGTATTTGTTCCCTCGGGTACGTATCTGACAGGGGCTATCTTTTTAAAAAGTAACATTGAACTGCATGTAAGCCCCGGTGCAGTTCTTTCCTTTAGTTCCGACTCGGAGGATTATCCTGTGGTGGAGTCCAGATGGGAAGGCGTTCAGCGAGAAGTACGTGCTTCGTGCATTTACGGGCAGAACCTCGAAAATATTTCAATTACAGGCAGCGGTACTCTGGATGGAAATGGTCAGCCGTGGTGGGAAAAGCATCGGAATCATCCGGAGCAGTTGCAGTACCCCAGACCGAAATTAATCAGCTTTGATCGTTGTCAGCGGGTCACCATTAAAGATGTCATGTTAAAAAATTCCCCAAGTTGGACTGTAAATCCCATCGCTTGCTACAACGTCACGATTGACAATGTGTCCATTCTTAACCCGGCCGATTCCCCCAATACGGATGGCATTAATCCCGAATCCTGTTCCAATGTTCGTATTAGCAACTGCAATATTGATGTAGGCGATGATTGTATTGCGATCAAAGCGGGAACCGAGGATACACAGGAACGGATTCCCTGCGAAAATATTACGATTACCAACTGCACGATGGTGCATGGACATGGCGGTGTTGTACTGGGCAGCGAGATGAGTGGAGATATCCGTAATGTCACGATCAGCAATTGTGTGTTCAAGCAAACGGATCGGGGCATCCGTCTGAAATCAAGACGGGGACGCGGCGGAATCGTCGAGGATATTCGCGTTAGCAATATTGTGATGGAAGATGTGATTTGTCCATTTATTCTGAACCTCTATTATTTCTGCGGACCCCGGGGCAAAGACAAATATGTCTGGGACAAAAATCCCTATCCAATTACCGATGAAACGCCGTGCTTTAGACGGATTCATTTTTCCGATATCACGGCACGTCAGGTTCATGCGGCAGCGGGGTTCTTATACGGACTTGCAGAACAATATATTGCTGAAATTACATTTTCCAATATTGATATTTCTATGGCGAAAAATGCGATTCCCGGCCGTCCTGCCATGATGACAGGGATCGAGGATATGAACAACCGTGGTTTTTATTTAGGCAATGTGAGAGATATCCGTTTTCAACAGGTGACCATTGAGAATCATGAAGGTCCCGCTTTTTATATTGAAAACGGGGAAGGCGTTGAAGTCAACCGTTGTCATTCGAAGAATACAAACCAGCCTGAAAAGCTGATTGAACAAGTGACGATACAACCTTCTGAACAAAATATTTTTAATTGAGGATTTTGCAAAATCCTGATTTAGGAGGGGCATAGAAGGAGGAAAAACGTGGATAAGCTGCAAGCATTATTGGGTGACCTTCCGGCAGACCGACTCGTTACGGCCACCCTGCTAAAGCAAGAGGAGCAAGAGGGATACCAATTGAAATCTCTCCTGCTGGACATCAACGGAATCGAGCCTGTGCCAGCTTATATAGCCACACCATTACAAGGAAACGGTCCGTTTCCATTGGTCATTTTCAACCATTCGCATGGAGGCAATTATACCAATGGACGCAAGGAATTTATCCATAGCAGCCCTTACTTGCAGCAGCCCTCGTTTGCTAAAACCCTGACAGACATGGGCTATTGCGCTTGTTGTATTGACATGTGGGGCTTTAATGAACGCGGGGGTAAAACCGAAAGCGAGCTGGTAAAGGAAATGCTCTGGCAGGGCCAAGTGCTGTGGGGCATGATGCTGTACGATAACCGTCGTCTGGTGGATTATATGTGTGAGCGTGAGGACATTGATGCTTCTCGCATTGCAACGGTTGGCATGTCGATGGGGGGCCTGATGGCGTGGTGGCTGGCAGCGCTAGATGAGCGGATACAGGTCACGATTGATATTTGCGGACAGGTAGATGCCCATACGCTGATCACCAAAAGGGGTCTGGATCACCATGGCTTCTATTCCTATGTCCCTGGCTTGTTAAAGCATTTTACTACGCTGGATATTCAAAAGCGGATTGTTCCCCGTCCACGAATGAGCATAACAGGTCAAAATGATCGAATGTGTCCTATTGAAGGAGTCGAGCATCTGGCGCAAGGACTGCTGGAAGCTTACCAGGAAGCAGGTCACTCTGAGCATTGGCAGCCTGTGATTGCAGGTGGTGGGCATATGGAGACTTTGGAAATGCGAACGGCGTGGCAATCATTTTTAGCCGAATACTTGTAAATCCAAATGAAAGGATTGGGGCAACCATGCTGGTAGGGAAAGAATCCTTTTGTGATTTCCATACGATTCAAGAGGCGATTGCTGCATTGGAGCAGTCGCCTTCCAATGAAATGGAAACGCTGTATATTTTATCGGGTACCTACGAGGAAGAAGTGCGGATCTACCGCTCGTATCTTCATATCATAGGCATCGGACATGTAGACATTCGAATGCATCGGTATGCCAGGGAGTTGGATGAGGCAGGCGAGGAAATAGGAACCTTTGCGACTCCCACTTTATTTTTAGGCGGCAATCATTTGATCCTGGAAAATCTCATCATTTCCAACACGGCTGGACAGGGAGAAGCCATTGGGCAGGCTGTTGCGGTTTATGCTCATTGTGATGAAACGGTTTTTAGAAACTGTACCTTTCGCGGGCATCAGGATACGTTATTTACAGGCCCCCTGCCTCCGGCACCGAAAGAACGGCTGAAGTTTGGCGGCATTCATTTGAAAGAGCATCATGCGCACTATCGCCAGCTCTATCAGCATTGCTATATCGAGGGCACGGTCGATTTTATTTTTGGCGGGGCGACAGCTTATTTTGAACATTGCGAAATTCGCAGTTTGCGCCATCATGAGAACCAAACGAGCTATGTCACAGCCGCCTCTACTCCCCAGGGACAAGCACATGGCTATGTGTTCAACCAATGTTACTTAACCGCAGAGCCTGATATTACTCCGGTATTTTTGGGGCGGCCGTGGCGTGAGTATGCCAAGACCGTATTTGTGGATTGTAAAATGGGCGAACATATTGATCCACGGGGTTGGGACAATTGGGACGATTCTGCAAATGAGAAAACGGTTTGCTATCAGGAGTATGGTGTATCCGATGTTGCCTCGTTGCTTAGGCAGCGTGTTCCGTGGGCGGGTTGTTTTGAAGCAGGCGCAGAAGCGTGGAGCAAGGAGCAGGTTTTTGGTGGAGACACTTTTTGGAAGCAAGGAGGAGCAATTTCTCATGATGATCCAAAATCCCATATTAAAAGGCTTTAATCCCGATCCGTGTATTGTACGAGTCGAGGATACTTACTATATTGTCGTGTCATCGTTTGAGTGGCTGCCGGGAGTACGGGTGTATCAGTCCAAAGATTTGGCCCATTGGGAGCATTGTACGGATATTTTAACGGATCAGGTTGATTTAAAAGGAAACCCGAAAAATTGCAGCATTTGGGCGCCACAGCTGAGCTACGCGGATAACCTTTTTTATCTGCTCTATACGGATGTGAAGAGCACCAGACGCCCGTTCAAGGATGTTCATAATTTTGTGATGACGGCGCCTACGATCCATGGACCGTGGTCGGACCCGGTTTATCTTAACAGTAGTGGATTCGATCCGTCTTTATTTCATGACGAGGACGGACGTAAATGGCTATTGAATGCATTGTGGGATTACCGTATGTTGGACAGCAATAAATCTTCAGGTATTGTCATGCAGGAATATGATAGCAGGCAGCAACGACTGATTGGTGAGCCTGTGAAAATTTTTGATTGCACGCCTTTGAAAAAGACAGAAGCCCCCCATATCTACAAGCAAAACGGATATTATTACCTTATTACTGCGGAAGGTGGAACGGGTACAGGACATGCAGTTACTGTAGCTCGCTCGAAGCAGATATCCGGGCCGTATGAAGTGGACCCACATAATCCGATGCTTACGTCACGTGATCAACTTGATTTCCCGTTACAATGTGCAGGACATGGCAGTCTCGTGCAGACGCCAGATGGCGATTGGTATATGGCTCATTTATGTACACGTCCGTTGGAAGGGAAATATGCTATTTTAGGGCGAGAAACGGCCTTACAGTACGTGTACTGGAATGATGAAGGCTGGTTGCGATTAACGGCAGGGGGCCATACACCGCAATTAGAAGTACCTGCACCTATCGGAACCACTTTCACGGCAGGGCAGAAGCGCAGTTTTGTATTCGAAGACTTTTTCGAGGGACCCGTTTTAAATAAAACGTGGAACACATTGCGTATATTGGCGGATGACCGTTGGTGCTCACTGAGCCAGCGTCCGGGCTATCTCCGAATTCTGGCTGGAGAATCCATTCAAAGCCTGTTTCAGCATCACGTGCTCGCCATTCGGCAAACTGATCATCATTTTCGGGTGGAAACGGCACTGGAATATCAACCCGTAAGCTATTTGCAAATGGCGGGGCTCCTGCTGTATCTAAATGATGAAAATTATCTGTATGCCTATGTCAGTTATGAAGAGGGACAAGGGAAAGTGCTGCGCATAATGCGATGTGAAGCAGATACATTCACGTTAGTTCCCCATGCGATTACGCTTCTGGAGGATTTTCCTGTACATTTGGCTGTAGAAGTCCATGCAACCCAAGGACAGTTTTATTACCATCTCGGGAATGAACCCGCCTGGACTCCGCTTTTTGAAAAGCAAAATATCAGCTTTTTATCAGGTGGATTTACAGGGAATTTTGTAGGGATTGCCGCCCACGACATGCAACAATTTCAAGGGAGCTACGCCGATTTTAGCCACTTTCTGTATCATGGGCAAGACCATCTATCCTCTTAAAATAGCAATATAACGATTGTGTTGTCTATCCAACATTTTGTGCTTTTTGATGATTGCAGCAGGCGGGCCGCCGCTATAACATATAAGTGCAACACATGTTGTTTAAGCAACTGAAGTCATCCGATGGAATCGAAGGAGCGGGATTTGCTGCCCCTTGCTTTCAAGCAAGGGGCTTTTGGATTTTTTTCATGATATGAGCTGAACGAAAAATATACATAAAAAAGGAGTAGCCGGAATAGTGCTCTACAAGCAGCAACAGCGATGGGAAGACCATTTACCTGCGCAGTGGCGCGTTATGTACATTTTATAGTAAAATCAACGGAATAAGCGAAGAGGGAGAATAATACATGAATTCCGTGTTACATCATTACATTGCAGGGCTTGAATTTTCCGGGGATCTTTTTTTGGACGTAGAGAAGCTCTTCAACAAACATAACGCTGAAGCTACGTGGGTGCATTGTACGAAGGTAGCCCATGAAGCCAGAGCACTGGCTCTACAATTTCATGCTGATCCAGTCATAGCTGAACGAGCGGGGTGGCTGCACGATATAGGTACTATCATTCCCAATGAAGATAAAGTAGCTGTAGCACAGGCATTACATATCCCCATTTTAGAAGAAGAATTAGCATTTCCGTATATCCTGCACCAAAAGCTGTCCAGAGAGATGACTATTCAGATTTTTGGACGAACGGATCCGATGCTGCTGGATGCGATTGAATGTCATACCACGCTGCGGAAGTCCATGAGTCTGCTGGATAAGATTTTATTTATAGGAGATAAATTGTCATGGGATCAGGCACACGCTGCGCCTTTTGTACAAGAGATAAGGAAGAATGTGAACGATCATTTGTTGGATGAAGCGATTATGATTTATTTAAACCATGTGTGGAGCAATAAAGAAAAGATGAAGGTTGTACATCCTTGGTTATTAGAAGCCAGACAGTCTTTATTAAAGGCTCTTTTCTGAAATATTGTTGCTGACTCACAATGAACTGGCAATCTGTGTAGACAAGAATCTGCGAAGAAAAACAATGGTGTAGGAAGCTTGTAACAAGTGAATTTTATGACAACAGCAACATTACGGGCATCAAAAAACCAGTTGATTAAGAGCAACTGGTTCAATAAAGGTTTTATATTGGATATTCATTCAACCAAATCAATGCTTGTTCATAATTATCAAAAAATTTTACGGATTCTTTTGTATTGGATTGTTGTAAATAATTCATTATCTCCCCTTCTTCAAGGAGAAACGCAATTGCCTTGCTGTGATTCAAAATGGTTTCATTGAAGAACTTATCTTTCCATGCTTTTTGAACAGAAAAATGATCTGGCGTGTATCCTTTTCTATCCACCAACAATTTGTATTTCCGACCCTCGGAAATGAATTGCTGACAAGCTTGCTCGAAGCCATTAAACCATTCATTAACATCATCTGTTTTAATCTTGCCAATTAGATGGGTAACAATTAAAACTCCTGAAACTGTTGTGCTGATATTAGGTTTACTCAACTTGGAACCATCTCCCTTAGTTACAATTATGCGTAAAAACCTCACAAAATCAATAAGGATAAAATTCTTACGTAATAAAGCAACATTATTTACGAAAAGAGCCTTATTAAAAGAGCTCGAAGGGGCATCCAAGGATATATTCGAGTAAGCCCAGCGCCTTCCGGGGTGCTTTTTTTATGGGCTTGAAAGCTGTACCTGTTCACCTTTTCACATTATAACCTCGCAAAACCTCTAAAAAAACAGAGGACGCTTTCGTTTCAAATACCTCAGAAGGAGTCAGAAAAGAGAACTTCCGAACGACCGGGAAGCCGCTTATATCCAACACTTTTAAAGTGCCCAAGGTGAGTTCCTTTTGAATCGTCCACTGTGACAGCAAAGAAATGCCCAAGCCTGCTTCTACAGACTCTTTAATAATCTGGGTGCTGCCAAAATTCATAATATGAGCAGGGACAAACTGAAATCGTGCAAACATCTTTTCCGCCGCTTCCCGGGTTCCAGAGCCTTCTTCGCGCAGAATCCATATGTCCTCTTGCAGCTCAGTTAAACTCACTTGAGATTTACCAGCCAAACGGTGATGATGTGGAACGACGATATACATTTCATCTTCTGCAAACGGTTCAATATACAAATGGTCATGTTGAAATTGTCCTTCAATAATCCCTACATCCAGCTGATTACTAATCACCAATCTTTCGATTTCCTGAGTGTTGCCGATGCTAATGGAGGGCTGAATGAGCGGATATTGACTTCTCATTTGCGCAATCACATGCGGCAGTACATACTCTCCGTATGTGTAGCTTGCGCCAATGGATAGATTGCCTTTTGCCGTATTCATCAGCTCGTCCACCAAATACTGCATTCGAGTTTGGAGACGGATGATTTCCTGAGCATGGTGATATACAATTTCACCGGCTTTGGTTAAACGCACATATTTATTACTCCGCTCCAGAAGCCGGGCTCCTACGGTACGCTCCAGCGTTTGAATGTATTGACTTACGGCAGGCTGGGTCATGTGTAACTCTTCGGCAGCTCGTGTGAAGTTTTGTTTCTCCGCGACCATAACAAATACGATTAAAGATTGATCCAAAGCCAACTCCTCCATTTTTATCATACCTATTTACTTATGGATACCATTATAATGATTTATTTTTCTTATGACAAAATACATATTAAGCTTTATGAAGATAGAATTGGAGGTATTCACCATGAGCAGTCACATAAAGCACATGAAATGTTCATTAAGTTCCGTTTTTCCACAAAAGCGTTCCCCACACTCTAACCGAAATCGCTTTATCCAGCGTATCTTAGGCATTGGACTGACCATGATATTTGCATTCATGGGGTATGGTCTGAACGAAATACCTGGCTTTCATTATGTAGGCCCTTTGGCTTGCGCCATGTTTCTCGCTATCTTATACCGACAGTTGTGGGGATATCCCGAAGCTTTACGCTCAGGGGTTGAGTTTTCGGCTAAAAAATTGCTGCGAGGGGCTATCGTATTGTACGGGCTAAAGCTCAATATGGATGTTGTCATTCATCATGGTATGGGCTTGCTCCTGCGTGATGTGGGCACCGTCGTATTTTCCATCCTGTTTACGATGTGGCTGGCCAAGCGCTTTAAAGCAGATGCTTCGCTCTCGCTTCTTCTCGGTATCGGAACAGGTGTCTGCGGTGCGGCAGCAATTGCGGCAGTTTCTCCCCTGTTAAAATCCAAGGATGAGGATACGGCTATTGGAGTAGGGCTCATTGCTTTGGTTGGAACCGTATTTGCCATTTTGTTTACTGTGCTTCGGCCTTGGCTTCCTTTGACGGATATGCAATATGGAATATGGTCAGGCATCAGTTTGCATGAAATTGCACATGTGGCTTTAGCTGCCGAGCCTGCCGGACAGGATGCTCTCGCGATTGGCTTGCTAGCCAAATTGGGCCGTGTCTTTTTGCTAATACCGCTTAGCTTTATGATCATGTACTGGATGAAGCGAACCGGGAAGATCCACTCGGATGCGAAAATGGAGTTCCCCTGGTTTCTCATTGGGTTTGTCATCACAAGTTTGATTGGCAGCTATGTTTTTGGAAAATATATCGTAGTTCCAGTGGGTCTGATGAATGGACTTTCTCATATCACCACATTTATGCTAACGATGGCAATGGTAGGCATGGGGCTGAATGTGAGCTTTAAGGCCTTGCGGGAAAAAGCGGTGCTTCCTTTACTGGTATTGTCCATCACCTCGGTCATTCTTGCAGGCTTAACATTTTTAACAGTGTGAATGAAGATACCAAAGAAGTCTCTGCTCGCTATGTAGCCGGCAGAGACTTTTTAGTGCTGCTAATGATAAGATTAAGATATGTGATGACTTATCCGTAACTTTTACATATAATTTGCGTCTATCAAAATAGCGGGTTTTGAGATACTAGGCTGCAAGATTTTCATAAGTGAAAATTTATAGAATGGTAGGGTACATAATGAAGAAAATTTGTTTTTTGGCTTTTTTATTTCTGTTTTTATGGGGATTTCCAGGGGAAACTCACGCTACGTCTTCAAGTTCACATATTGAACTGAATGGTAAAGATTTAAGTGCTGGGAAGGGAATTCAGACCCAGGAAGTCAAAAGCAACATATTAGTTCCTCTTCGTCTCATTGTGGAGGAATTAGGTTATAGTGTGGATTGGAAGGCCAAGACGGGCACCGTAACTATACAGGATCGAGATCATCACCTTAGTCTTCAGGTAAATAAAACTATAGCCACTGTCGATGGTCATCAAATGGGGTTGACGGTAGCTCCATTACTTTCAGACGGAACAACTTATGTTCCTCTTCGTTTTGTATCTGAACAGACTGGGCTTAATGTGACATGGAACAGCAAGGTAAAAACGGTGTTTCTGACTTCCCCGCCTGACTCAAACGGAAGTAGCGAGTCTTCCCAGGGAAGCTCTGATTCTGGTACTCAGGCTATAACTAATACTGTAACTGATGCAGAAGAGAGTACACGTGCCACGATAGACCAAATCAGCTTCATGAATCATCAATTGGCAATTACGGTGAATGGAAAAGTAAGTCCTAAAGTCACTACGTTGACCCATGCAGACCGCATCGTTGTAGACATACCTAGTTCTAGGTTTTCCGATGAGTTCCAAGCCTCTCTACCTTTGGACAATACGAGACAAGGGGCTTTCCCTGTAACAGATGATCCGGATGTTTCACAAGTAAGATACTCTTTATTTAGCACAAGTCCCGCGGCGGTACGTATTGTGGTTGACCTGAATAGTAGCCAACCTTTCCATGTGCTAAATGCGGGTGACGGCAAGATTGTCATAGCGCTGGATCGGAAATCAGATGAAACAGTGGGGCTAACATCTACCGCGCCTGTTACATCTACTATAGCCCCCGATACGATCGTACCTGAGTCTGTCATCTCTTCCGACGGACATGCTCAAGGAATCGATGTCTCCCACTATAATGGAACTATAGATTGGCAACAAGTTGCGGCCGCAGGCAAGACATTTGCTTTCATCAAGGCTACAGAGGGGACAACATATCAAGACAATCAATTTTTAGCCAATGTTCAGGGAGCGAGGGATGCCAGCATACTGGTCGGCGCTTATCACTTTTTGAACGCGACAACTACGGATGGTGCTCGTCAGGAAGCAGCTAATTTTGCCAGGGCTTTAGAATCAGCAGGAGGCAGGCTGGATCTGCCGCCAGTGTTGGATTATGAAAATAATCCCAAAGGTCTTACTCCTGCGCAAATTAGTGAAGTGGCTCATGCATTTTTGGACGAAACGGAGAAGCTTACCGGACGTATGCCGATCGTGTATACAGGCAATGTTTTTGCTTCCAAGTTTGATCCTACATTTTCTATGTATAAACTGTGGGTAGCCAGATACAGCACTACTCAAAAGCCGACTGCAGTTCCAGCCTGGAACAACTGGTGGGCCTGGCAGTACAGTAGCACAGGCAGTGTTCCGGGTATCCGTGGTAATGTGGATTTGAATGAATTCAATGGAACGATAGATGAACTCCGTTCTTCGCTGGCAGGAGATATTGAATAGCAGAAGCTTGTGACGACCGTAAATCCTCGCGAATCCGGTATAGGATCGGCGAGGATTTTTGGCGTCTAATCGTCTAGCTGGGCATGATCCATACGATTTCGCAGATCCGGACAAAGAATTTCTTTCCGTATACATCCAAAATGACATGATCAGGTTTACAGTCCACTACACATCCGTCAATTCTGCCGCGTGTGGTCTCCAGTACAACATATTTGCCAATGACCGATTTTAATGTTTCTACCACATACGGGTCTACAGGGCTTACCATGATATGATGCGGGGTATGGTGGTGATGGGGAAAAGGTTGATTCGTACTGTAATTGAGCGCTTGATTCGGATTCAATTGCTTCACTCCTTCAGGATTAATTGTGATATCTTATGCTCCTGCCCAGAAAGGGTGTAGGCGGATGCCTAGTCGACGGAGAGAATCATTTCATTGCCGATAAGCCCGGTCCATAGGAAACCTCTATACATAAGCTATGATGTACCTTGAAATGAAGGAGGAACTATCCATGGGTGAATGCGAAAGAGGTTGTGGCGGTCAAGTTGGAGGCTACGGAGGTTGGACATCGACAGGGGCTATCCTGGTACTGTTCATTCTGCTGGTCATCATCACCAAGTCGTTATGGATCTAAATTGAAATGAGTGTATTAAATCCCTCACCGGTGCATAACTGGTGGGGGATTTAAGTGTTTTAAGGGATTCAAGTGACTTGCTTGTATAGTAAAACACCCCAAATAGCAGCTGCCAACTCCTGACGAATGAGTGTCAGGGGTTGCAGCTGTCATCAGAGGTGTCCTAGTTTGGTAGACAGGGATTGACGGTGCAGTGGACTTAAATTAAAGCAATTGCCAACAGGGTGAACAGGCTCAAGGTTAAGATTTGATTACCATATCCATATCCATAACCAGGATAGAAAGCAGATGTTTGAACACGCCCGTTTGATTCTGTTTTTAAATACACATTATTTTGGTCCACCTTCACGATGGTGCCTTCGTGCTGTTGCCCGTCCCTTGTCAAAATACGTACCCTTCTGTTCATACAGCCCAAGCAGTTGTAATAAGCGTCCATTCAATCACCCCCTCTTGTACATTCGCATTTTATGAGAGGAATGATGTAACGGTAACGGCTAATATACAGGGAGAAGGCATTCCCACCGATTTATGATCTTATCGGGTTAGGCCCATTCGTGATAAGGGTTAAAGGCGAAGCCGGGATATGCGTCTGTAGGGGCATAGGTCCTTTCCGGGGTAGCCTGCTGGTGAGGGGGAGTATCGGCAAGTCTCACGTGTATTCCCGGCTTTTTGGTCTGCTGGTGCTTGCAGTCATTGGGTGGACCGATGATCACAGGTTTTTTGATAGGAGCGAGTGCTTCCTGAATCTTATTCTCATTCAGGCAGTAGGTATGAGCCAGAATGTTGCCTGGCGTTAACCGCAAAATATCGGAGCCGAGAATGAATTCGGGGATGGGGGCATTAAAAATCGCTAACAAATGAGTATCATCCATTGTGGCGACCTCGTAGTGCCACCATCCCTGGGGAACATTAACCACTTGACCAGGCGTGATCGGAAAATGCCGTAACTCGCGTGTGAACGGGTTAATCAGTGACACGGTCACCGCCCCAGAGATGCAGTATACCAGCTCTGTGGCATTTTGGTGGTAGTGAGGCTCTATGACGTTGGCGGTGCTCAGGCGAATATCCAGCAGCGATGTATTTACTAATGTATTCAATTGCTGGACCGAAAGCTCATTGATAGAGTTTTGAGCATCCTTTTGAAACAAAACATTGTCTTTTAAATCATAAGTAAATTGAGCGGAGGGAGAGGTGTAATCCATATATGAATCCACGCGTCGTTCCTGCCTTTCTGCTATTCAAAATTTGATGATCGTACAGCTACCCTATGCATTAGCCCAATATTATGTGCAAGGGATGGTTTCCAACTTACAGGAAATCTATTACAATAAAAGGATGGTTTTTGGACAGTTGAGTAAAAGGAACCAGAATCCAAGTACAGGAGGATACAAGCAAATAGAGAAATTTATACAAGCAGAGAAACGAAATTTGAATAAGAAGACGACAGAGTCCTTTCCCAGTGGAGCTAAAGAAGAAAAATAGCGAAAAAAGTCACGTTTTCAAGTGGTGTCTAAACATGATCAATTGCTCCTAGTGCGCGTCAGTCCGTTACGGCTGGCGTTTATTTGTATGCGCAGTCATAGGACCAGAGCCGGATGATACGTAAATGCGGCTTGTGGTATACTGCAACGGACGTGTGAGAGCATCTTTGTCCGATTCCGTATGTAGCAACGCGTCATTTCCGCAGCTAGGCATAAGCTATAGCAGAAGAAACATCATCGGATAAACGCCCCTGAGTTGTACAGGCCGGAATGGTTGTACCGGACAGAACAAGAAAGAGGAGGTTGTCTGGAATATGAAAAAATTATCTATGTTGGTCCTGTCCTGCGCATGTATGCTGGGCGCTGTGTTGTCGGTTACGCCAGGACAAGTACAAGCGCAATCGTCAGTGCTGACGAAAGGGGCTCAGAGTGAGCAGGTGCTGAAGCTTCAACAGCAGCTTCATTCGCTCGGCTATTTCAAAGCCGGTTTTACCGGATATTACGGCTCTCTGACCAGTAAAGCGGTTGCCCGTTTCCAACGGGACTATGGGCTTACACCCGACGGTGTAGCCGGAGCAGCAACGCAAGCCAAGCTGGATTCCTTCGGGAAGGTGCGTTTAACCGCCCTGGAGCAGCTTGCCCGGATTATTTATGCCGAGGCACGCGGGGAATCTTTTCAAGGGCAGGTAGCCGTGGGCGCGGTCGTATTAAACCGTGTGCAGTCCAATGAATTTCCGAGCTCAATTCCGGACGTTATTTTGCAGCCAGGCCAGTTCACCGCTGTACAGGATGGTCAATACCGCCTGAAACCGAACAAGACCGCGTATCGTGCGGCAAGACAGGCTCTTAATGGTGTTGATCCGACAAACGGGTCCCTGTTTTATTACAATCCGGCCATTGCCACAGCCAAGTGGAGCAAGAGTCGCCCGGCTGTCATTTCTCTTGGCCGCCACACGTTTACAAATTAATCAGCATAAGAACACGTAACTTGTCAGCCGCCAGTTGCTTCCTGTAGTCAGGAGGAGTGGCGGCTTTTTTTGCATATACACAAATTTGTAATATATTAGGGCCGATTTATTGATTGTATATTAAGATTTCTACATATTTTTCCGATAATCTTAATAGACAAAAATATGAAATCAAAGGAGTCTTACTGAAATGAGTCAAAATCCTTACAGCATCGAAGTGGATCAAACCATTAAAACGGTACATATGGCGGTGAATGGCGTGTTCAGCCCGGCTGAATATGATAGCTTTGTCAAGGAATATGTATCCAAGACTTCCTCCATTCAGGCATCCAGCTTTACGCTCAAAGTAGACTGTACCCAAATGGCACTGCTGGGCCCGGGAGAAGTAGAAAAACTGAAAGGTTCTTTTGTACGGTATAAAGAAACCGGATTTGGCAAAGTGATTTTTGGGATCAGCCTTCAACAAACGATTATTAAAATGCAGCTCGGTCGTGTAGCACGTGAAGCGGGATTAAACAACGTAGATATCGTCGTACAGTAATGTTCTGAAGCGGTGACAAGCAGCGAGATGAATGTGTAAGGGGGAACCTGCTGATGAGTCATATTAAAATTAAGGCATTGGGTGTGTATTATCCGTCCCATTCGGTGGACAACGAATATTATATCCGTCATTTTGATGAACAGGGCAAAGATATTCGTCGGTTCATGGAGCATATGGGCAGGAAAAAGCGTTACATTATTGATAGCCCGCATGAGAACGGTTTGACGATGGGGATCGCAGCTGCTAAGAAAGCGCTGGATCAAGCTCAAATGACAGGCCGTGATGTAGATATGATCGTGTTTTCCACCCAAGTCCCGGAGTCGTTGTTCCCTATGAATGCCCTGTTTGTTCATCAAGCCATCGAGGCCAGACATGACGTGGTTGTCATGGATTCTAACGCGAACTGTGCAGGCATGACGGTGGCAGTCGATCAAGCCAGCAGCTCTATGCTGTCTAATCCTGATGTGCGTACAGCACTTATCATCGGTTCAGACTATAATTCACTTGTTTCTGGTCCCGAGGATGAAATTACTTATGCGAACTATGGGGATGCCGCTTGTGCAGTTATTTTGGAGCGTACGGAAGAGGATACTGGCTTTATTGATTCTATGTATTTTACGGACCCGGTCAATATAGATAAAATTTTGTACCCGGCTCAGGGATTAGCGGCAACACTCCGAGCAGATGCCCCCGGAAAATATATTCAATGGCTTCCGTTCGACGCCAACATGGCCTTGTCCCCCACATTTGATCTGCTTGAGCGAATTTTGAAGAAGAACGGACTGGCACCTCAGGATGTACGGGCTTATTGCCTGTCGCAGTTTTCACTGGCGAATGTGCTGAAAATACAGGATCATTTGGAGCTGGAGGACGCCCAAATGATCTATGTGGGTGATCGTTACGGTTATACGGGCACCAGTAGCCCGTTCATTGCCTTGTATGAAGGCATTGAATCCGGTCGCATCCGGCGCGGTGATTATGTGCTGTTCTGGACGATTGGAGCTGGATATCAGCTGGTTGCTATGCTGTTTAAATATTAAGGAATATGAAAAGACCTTGCGGCCGCAGGGTCTTTTTGCGCATGATGCCAATTCAAATGTAATGAAAGATTATTTTTCGAAGAGAGAGTTTAAGGTTATTTGTTTGTGTTTTGTCCGATTGTTTTGTAGAGTTTATACATTGAAATCCTGAGGAGGGCTTGTATTGCGGACGTTTAATAGCATGATCACTGGAGTATAGAATGGGACAACACAAAACAGGAGATGAAGGGTCATGAAAATCGAAAATTTATTTTACGGGGATCGGATTAAACTGGCCGCTGTCAGGGAAGAAGATGCGGAAACGATGTTCAAATGGGGAGAGGATGCGGAGTATCTGCGAAATGTGGATACGGATTTGGCACTCCCTTATACGCTGAAGCAAATGGAATCGGAAGGCTCGCCCAGTTCAAACGAGGTCTATTTCCGGTTGAGAACGTTGGCAGATGATGTCTTGATTGGATTTGTTGCCATTCACGGGATTGAGTGGAATAATCGGATCGGTCAGTTGGCGGTTGGCATAGGCAATACAGACTATCGTGGGAAGGGCTACGGGGCCGAAGCGGTGCGCCTCATTCTTCGTTATGCCTTTTACGAATTAAATTTGAATCGGGTAGGTCTGGATGTTATTGAGTATAATAAACAGGCCATTCGGACCTATGAAAAGGCGGGTTTCCTGCATGAGGGCAGGGTTCGTTCCGCTGTTCTTCGTGATGGTAACAGCTACGACCGTATTATGATGGGGATATTATATTCCGAGTGGAATGAAAGCGCTAAAGCTTGATGGATACACAATTTGTTCATAAAATATTCCATAAACAGTCTTTTAACAGAGTCAAAAGAGGTTTATAGTTAAGTTGTCACGTACTGAAATACATCGTGTTTTCGGTACGAGTCAAAGCTGAGGAGGAATTTACATGACAAACGTTGTAAGGTCCGTTACTTCACCCAAGAAATTTATTTCTGGCCAGAATCTGCTCTCGTCGTTAAATGACTACATTAAGGATTATGGCGATAAAGCCTTTATTATTTGTGATGAGTTTATACTCGAAAAGGCGCAAAAGGAGGCTGGCGCTTCTATTGAAGCGGCTGGCAATCAGGCTATTTTCGAGAAATTCCAATATGAATGTACTAAAGAAGAAATTGAGCGTAACCGGGAATTGGTGCGCAAGCATGGCGCTAACATCATTATAGGGATCGGCGGCGGTAAAACGCTGGATACTGCTAAGGCAACGGCTTATTATGAGAAGCTGCCTGTCGTTATTTTCCCGACGATTGCTTCTACGGATGCCCCTTGTACTGCCCTCGCAGTTATCTACAAGAAAGACGGCTCCTTTGATGAATATTTGTTCCTACCAACCAATCCCGACGTTGTACTGGCGGATACGGGCATTTTGGCAGCGGCGCCTGCACGTTTCTTTGCAGCCGGGATCGGCGATGCGCTGGCTACTTATTTTGAAGCGCGGGCTTGTTATCAGTCCAACGGGGACAACCTGGTACTGAACAAGCCTTCCACCACAGGGCTGGGACTGGCCCGTCTCTGTTATGATACGTTGCTGGAAAATGCCGTGAAGGCCAAGCTTGCGGTGGATCGTAAAGTGTATACTCGCGCGGTGGAGGATACCATTGAAGCGACAATTTATCTGAGTGGTGTTGGTGCGGAATCAGGTGGGTTGGCAGCAGCGCATGCGATTCATAATGGTATGACGGCTGTACCTTCACTGCATAAAGCACAGCATGGCGAGAAGGTCACATTCGGCTTGCTAACTCAGCTTGTACTGGAAAATGCGCCGAAAGAAGAACTGGATACTGTCATCAAACTGGTTAAGGACGTAGGTCTTCCTTTGACGCTTCGTGATCTGGGTGTTGAGGAATTTGTCGAGGCTGAATGGCGTCAAGTGGCGGAAGCTGCCTGTGCATCGAATGATACGATGGTCAATATGCCGTTTCCGGTCAGTCCTGCTGACGTGTACAACGCCATCATTGCGGCGAATGCGATTGCAGAATCCTATCAGGGATAGTTTTTTTCTCTTAAGAACGAAAATATCTTTTACCAAACGGGTCTGTCCTATTACGGGCAGGCCCGTTTGGTTTCAGCGCGGACTTATATCATATCTTATTCTGACCGATATACATGTAACAGATGTAATTAGGAATGGTTACAGCAGGAGGAGATTTGATGTTGGTACATGGTAAAACACGAAGAGGCAGCTTGTACATCCATATGTCCAGCGGTTTTCACAAAATTGGTGATTATCGGGAAGAATACTCTGTAGCGCCGGGAGATCGACTGATGTCGAGACTGACCAAGCGGATCTATACCATTGTATCTGTGCATCTCGGTGAAGAGGCGTACGCCGATATTGATCTGGAAGAAGTGATTAGAAATAGTTAAAGCGCTTGGCTTGGTTAGACCTAAAAAAGCTTCAATTTCACTCATAGAGCGAAGTTGAAGCTTTTTTGTTATTTCAGCGCAGGGCCTCGTTGAGAAGGTCCCGTGTGATAATATTATTTTGATTCATAAATGTTCTGATCGTTGATTGAGAATTGGTTGCGGATAGCTCCTTTCCCCATGTCATGGCATAGGCCCAGGCGGGTTGATTTTTTAACACATTGGCGTTCGGCAAAATATTACTTTCCCCAATTCCGATTGGCTTGCCTTGTGCAAGCTTGAGCAGCCCGGTGTAATATGAGGCTTTGTAATCATTGTTGTAAATATCAGCTGCAAGAATATCCACTCTGTTTATACCCGGAAAAGTTCGACTGTACGGTGTGCTGTATGCGTTCGGTGCATTCGGACTCCATACCCATAACAGATTATTCAGATGGTGAACATTAACGAATCGGTCATACATCACATTCCAGAGCTGGGCGTAATTTTGTTTGTTTCCCCACCAGAACCAGTTGCCGTTCATTTCATGATAGGGTCTCCACAGAACAGGCACATCTGCGTCCCGCAACGTTTTGAGGGAAAGTGCGACCTCATCAATATCTGCAATCAGCTGTCGATATTGCGGGGTACCCGGCGTGATGTAGTGATTAAATTCAGCCTGACTAAGCTTGGTTTGCACGTTTTTCCACGTTTTGGGTTTACCTGGTAACGCTTGATGAAAGGTAATAGCTACAATTCCGCCGGACTGGCTCCACTGAATAGCACTGTCCACAACACGCTGACGTTGCTCTTGTAAGGCTGCGTGGGACTGATTGGCTAATCCTCCAAACTCATAGCCATGGAGTCCTGCATATTGTCCGCTGATTTGTTGTAACTTGTTGTTTTGTTCATCCGGTGCTTCCAAATAATCATGCTGCCCGGAAATTAGCGTACCCTCCGGCACATTGGAAAGGTAGGTGAGTAGTTGCCTGGCTTTGGCAGAGGCCTGGGGATTAGCAGGCGGAGCGGCATCAGCTATAATGAACGATTGTTGAGAGACACTGAATAGTAAAACAAGTAGTAGCAGTAGCACCCTTTGCAACCAAAAGCGTATTGAGTGAGATTTCATGGCGCTCCTCCTTTGATGACAACATGATGAAATTACATTTTTTCTTTGCGTTTTCTCAGTTGGATACATGCGCTAATGAGGATTATTAGCAAACAGAAGTAGATCAACCAGTTCGGTCCCTGTGAATACATCCAGTCTTTTGCCAGAAGGAAGCCGAAAATCGACGCAAGCAAACCCATGATAAGAACCATTTTGGTTTGCGCTGGACGGCGGCTACGTTTGGAAATCCAGTGTATGATGCCCAGAACAATGGCTGCCTGGAGTAAAAACAAGCCCATTAACATTAAAGTAGCTAGAAAGATTGGGGACATCGGTATCCTCCTCCTAAATTACAATCAGATTATGCAGGTTGTAACCCGGATGCGGATTCATGGATGTGAATTCTATACAGATGGACAAGTAGTTGTACTCTCGATACGATCGTGATTAAGTTGACTAAATTATACCATAACTACCGTCCTGCAATAAAAGGTGTCAAAATACCTACTCTGCCTTGATTCACCATCATACTCTATATTCAGTGAAATATTGACACATAGTTGTACATTTCATAAATATGCAGGTGCAGTGGGAAATATACAGTAAGCATGAGTATAAAATCAACGCGAAATCAGCGGAAAAGTTTGGTATCATTAAGGTGGTATTGATAAGGAGGTCATTTACATGAATGAAGATAATCGACCGTTTTCTAGCCCTGTAGATGCTGAAGGAGCCAAAGCGAATTTTGATGTGAACCAGCGGAAGCTTCACTCTGAGGGAGCCTCTGGTTTATGGCGTCAGGTCAGCAATCTGCTTATTCTGGTTGGCGTGATGGCGTTGATTATTATTTTAGGTCGAGTGCTTTAAGGATGGCACCTAAGAAATAAAGCTGATAAGATTATCAGAATAGGGATGTGAGATGGTGTTAAAGGCAGCGTTACTTTTTATTTTGGCTGGCATAGCTGAAATTGGGGGAGGGTATCTGATCTGGCAGTGGCTGCGTGAAGGGAAGACATGGTATGTCGGACTTTGCGGCGGGGTGATTTTGGCTGTCTACGGAGTCATTGCAACTTTTCAGGTTTTCTCCTCTTTTGGGCGTGTGTATGCAGCATACGGAGGTGTCTTTATTGTCCTTTCCATTGCATGGGGATGGTGGATTGATAAAAAGACACCTGATTTGTACGATATCGTGGGTGGATTGATTTGTTTGGTCGGAATAGCAGTAATGCTTTTTCCCCGGACTGGATGATAGGACAAAAAGCCCTTTTTTATTTTTTTGGAAAACATGACTATTGATCTACATAAATGAGCTTCATATTCCGAAATAGAACTTAAGGAGGGGGTTCTATGAACTGGAATCAAATGAAGCTTAGATTGAAATTTGGCCATGCTGTACCGAAGAGTGAAGGGAATTTCTCAGTGGGCATCGTGTGGGGAATCCTGATTAGTATTGTGCTTTGGGTTTCGATTATTGGCTGGTTTATGCTTATTTTCAAGTGATCACTAGAAATCACCGTTTATAAGGTGGCTTGGTTCAATGTTGTTGTTTGAGTAACCCATGCCTTATGACCCATGCTTTAATCTGTAAAATCGTTACGCAACTTGTTTAGGCCACGGCCCACAGCTTCTTCAATCATATCTGTAGCAGCAGGAGTATCGGCATCGAGGTCAGGGATACGATTAAAACCTGGCTCGCGCTGATCTGACGACTGTTCATGTTCGACCTGATCGACAGCACCACCCTTGTCTTCCCTAATATGTTCTTTCATAATACATCACACGCTCCTTTATGGTGGAAACATTTTATATAAACGTTACGCTTAAGGCGGCTAAAGCGGCTATAATAATAAAGCCGGGGAGGAAATAGCTCCCGCCCGGCACTTCCCAAACGACTAGCGATGCTCAATCAGATCAATCGCTCCCAGAACAACATGAGCCAGTCCGAAACCGAGAATGCCTGTAGCCGCAAGCTTGTACTTACTGCTCAGCAACACAGCGCCTGAAGCCGATACTACCGTTCCAAGAACAGTTGGAATCATACCTTCACGCATTCGTAACACCCCTTCTGGTAGTTTGGAAAGACGTTTATTAGTGTAATTCAAATGCGCCCAAGTTATGCAGAAAAGAAATTTTATTATTTTAGAAAAAAATACTTTACAACTTGATGAAATTGTCGTATTATATGTTGGTGCCCATTAAAACGGTATTTCATAACGAGAACCATTTTGTACATAAGCTGGATGTTTCTCCGTTACTTATAAGTCAAGTAAGTATGAAAATAGCGTTCCTAAATTTATGCCGGGGTGGCGGAATTGGCAGACGCACAGGACTTAAAATCCTGCGGTAGGTGACTACCGTACCGGTTCGATCCCGGTCCTCGGCATCCTTGATTTATAAGGGTTTTTTCCGAAAAAACCTTGTTTTAAAACCAGCTTGGGAGAGAACTTTTTACTGAGTTCTCTCCTCCAGTTCTCTCCTTTTTCCGGAGGCGAGAACGAAGGGAAGATCGCATGGCTCTATGAAGTAATGAGAGCTATGCGATTTTTTTATTTAAAATGTCAGAACCTCGCTCATGGTTTGCGCTGAAGATACCTTGGAGCTGTATTCCAAATGAGAATAGGTGTTGGCTGTTGTGGAATAATTACTGTGTCCTAACCATTCCTGGATTTCTTTCATGCTGATTCCATTTGCAAGCAAGAGACTGGCACAACTATGACGCAGATCGTGGTAACGGATTCGACGCAGTCCGTGTTTCTTTAACGTTCTGGTGAAGTTCTGAGTAATATAGCCTGGTTTTACCCGCTGTCCTAACTTGTCCAGATAGATGTACTCCTCATAATCGGTGCAGTAAGAGTTTCCACATAAGGCCTTATTTAATTTCTGTACTTCTCGAATCCGCAACAACAGCTCTGCAAAGGCTGGAACTAAAGGCAACGTACGACGGCTGGATTTATTTTTCGTCCGGTCTTTTTCAATGACATATTCTTTTCCTTCAAAATAAACCGGAACTACAGTATGCCGAATACTGATTGTTTTATTTTCAAAATTGATGGCCGTCCACTTGAGTCCGACAACTTCACTTCTTCGTAATCCATAAAAGGCAGCGAGAATAATTGCCAGCTCAATGAATTCGCCCTTTACTTTTTCAAAAAGTAAATTAATCTCCTGATTGTTGTAAAAGCTGCCGACAAATTCATTCTTCTTGGGCCGTTCAACCTTATCTGCTGGATTGGTGTCGATTAGATCCGTTTTGAGCGCGTACTGCAATGCTGTGCGAATATTGGCGTGATAGTGGATGACTGTATTGGTTGTCACGCCATTTTCATTGAGCTCATACTGATAATAATCCTGAATGTGACTCGGTAGTAATTGTTTGAGAAGAAGTCCCTTTTCTTCAAAGTACGGTACAATATGATTGGCTACAATGTTGTGGTAGGAAGCGTAAGTTATAAATTCAACACGGTGTTTCATCATTTCCAGCCACTTAAGCATAAATTCAGCAAACAAAGGGCCATCCTCAACTAAATCTGGAGTGGGTTCCTCTTCAATAACTTCTTCAATTACTGTTTCTTCCTCAACATCATTTGAGGGAAGCATGAAATTAAGCCTTGCCTCTAACAACATCGCTTCGGCCCTTTTTTTGTTTCCTTTTACCGTAAGGCCAGTTGGAATCCACTTCGGCTTTCTCTTACCTTCTTCATCTTTACAATTCAAGACGATATAAAAAAGACCTTTCTTTTCCTGTAGGTGGCCTGCTACCAATTTAATTCCCTCCTTGAATAAGCAGCCCAGAACTCCTACCATTGACACTTTCAAGTATATCATAGTAAAATTGATAGTTCAACGCATTAAAGCATGAAAGTAAAAAACTATGTTATGAATTCATAATGGATTGAAGGTAGGTGATGATCTGGACTTTGGGGATTTTGTAGGCTCTACCAATTCTGAAATGTTGAATGCGATTGGCTTGCAGAATTTTGTAGGCAGTCTTGGTACTAATGCCGCCCAGCATGTCACATAGTTGAGTGATGTTGACTACGTCCGGATAATCTTGATACATGAGGGTGCATAGATCTTGTTGTGGAAGAGAAGAAAGAGCATTGTTCTGCATCTTGGGAAACACTTCTTTCTGCAAAGGTATGTAACTAGATAGTGGCGGGCTGTGTGCATAGTAGCATAGATTCCCCATGTTCTCATCTCCAGTGGAGCAAAATAAAGAAACCTGGTTCAAGCTGCCGTTGGTTACGCGACATCATAACTCCGATCTTTCACGAAGTTCCCCCTCATCCGAGCAGGCTGCCCCCGATGCAGTTACGCTGGCCGGGCAGAAGTATCATGATCCCTTTTGCAGATTATGGCGATTCAACCTACCACGGGTTGATTTCAGCCAGAAGATTTGTCGCTCAGACCTTTGGAGTTGTCTTGGCTCGTCTTAAGAGAGCCATAGGCACAGGCCATCGTGGCGCTTCCGCTTTGTCGCTTCTGCTAGTTAACAGAGGCAAAAGGAATGTACTTGAAACAGGACATATGAAGTTATCAAAGAAAGATGTACCTGCCTAATATGTCGTCAATAGAAGAGGAAAGATCATCCGAGAGGAATCGAAAAATTATCCTCTATACTTAAATGGGAATGAAGGATTAAAAAACAACCAAAGATCTTGAATTCTAATAAGTTTTCATGAATTTGTAATAAAATCCAACCATGCCACTACCCTGAACCTATAAAGATGGGAATGGGGCAGCATATTCCCTGGGTAGTGATTACTCGGTCATTTGTTATTCAAAAATAAGAAACCATTTTTCGTGTAATCGTTTGCTAACCTATTATTCTGTATTAATTTTTGAGCATAATTGTCTAGTGATTAATTACGATAACGATCTAAATCAAATCGGCGGATAGCTAGAATAAAGGCAATGACTAATTGTTGTTTGCAATCTTCGCTGTATTTACCGTTGTGCCAAGCATATTTGTGAATTAATCGCTCATAACGGCACAATAACTCTTCTTCCGCTTGATGGTCTCCAACTTGGGCCAACTCAATAAGTTCCATTACTTCCCGCATGCACTTCTCCTCCTTTCCCTGAAACTATGTTTCTCAGTGGGAAAGGGGGCGGACTCCGTATAGGGGGGAGTGGTCTGAATTTACATCTCCAATTGGCTTTTAAGCTTGTCCAACAAAAGTCGCTTAGCCTTGCTTACGGCTTGTTGGGTTAGTCCTAGATTTTTAGCAATTTCCATATCCGACTTCTCTTCATAAAATTTCTGATAGAGTAGCCTTTTTTCCATTGGATTCAACTCACGTATAGCTGAAAGCAAGAATTCTTGAGCTTCCACTTGGGCAACTGGAGAAACCATGAGATTGATCATGAGGTGTATGTCGTCTATGTTCTCGTCTAACGGTTTGGTAAAATGATAATCTCGGTCGACTTTTCTGAAAAAATCCCGACTGGTGTGAAACAAACAAGAATGGATGTAGCGACTGACAACCTTCTCAATGCTAGTGAATAATTCTTTTTCATGGCTCATTTTAAACATCTCCTCTCATACTGAAATGGGAAGCGATTGTTAGAGATACAACTTGAGACAAAATATTGACACATTTTGTCTAATTTACTTACTACAAGAAAAGGGCATAAAAAAACATCCTTACTTCATGCTGAAAGAGCCGGACGCATGTCCTGCATTTCAACCAAAGGGGGATGTTATGAACGATATGTTAGATTTTTAAGCAGAAGTTATCCTATCTATTTCCTCACATTGTTCTTCATGTTCTCCATAGGGAAGCATAACAAAGGTTTCAAATTGTTTGTTAGAAGCATTAGTATAAAGATAGCCTCCGTATTTTTCAGCGATTTGCTGAACATTAATTAATCCGAGGCCGTGATAATCAAAGTTATCTTTTAAAGTACGTTGCGCTGAGTCCGTAGCAATTTTTTGCTGCGAATTAATCACATGAATAAATAGCGTATGGGCATCGGTGAATATATGTAAATGGATAAATTTATCTTCCTTCCTCGGAACAAGATGAGCGGCTTCAATCGCATTATCCAACACATTGCCGAGAACCACACATAAATCGTAACGGTCCAGACGAATATCAGCAGCAACGATGTGAATGTCGTGTTTAAAATGTATCTCTTTATCCAAAGCGTCATTCAGTGCGTGACTGACCAATGCATCGATCACGAGGTTTCCAGTTGTAACCTGTAAGTAGGCGGCATTTATGTGGTCCAGGGTTTGATTGATATGAACGATTGCCTCGTCACCGCGCTGTTCTAGAATACAAGCGCGGATAAACACCAATTGTTTTTTCGTATCATGAATGATTCGTTTTATGTTTTTAAAAGATTGTGCTGTTTTTTCATAACTATTGTCCTGATACGTCACCTGCTTTTGCAATTCCAACTTTTCATTAACCAATCTAAAGTTTTCGATTAGTTTGTCAAACATAAAAACGATCAAAAAATTCATTTCCAAAATGCTAAGGATAGACAGGATATAAATGATGTTCTTTTTTAAGTTGAAAAACAAGACGTTTAGAATAAACAAACTGATTAGGATAATGGATATCATAATCAGATAATAAACTTTGCTAATTTTGTAATCGTGCCCCTTTTTAATAAACTGAATGATCCTAATAAAAAGAAGCATAATGAAAGTGCAGCAGAGCAAAATAAATAGACGTTGAGCAGTACTAGATAGCTGGTCAGTAGAATACTCCTGATGAAATACTGTAATGAAGTAGTAGGAAAGAGACTCAGCTATAAATCCTAGAATTAGGTATAACATGCTATAAATCAATTTGCTTTCAAAGCGACCTTGATAAAGAAGTGCTATAAGAAACGTGCTAATGATAGATAAAACACCTGTAACAATAGTAGGGAAGAAAGAGGTTGATGATATATACAAAATCACTCCGGACAAAAGATAATGAATAAAAACAATACCATGGTTATTCTTAACCAAAGCGCGATATAAAACAGAAAAATAACGATTTAACAAAATCAATTGCAGGATTGTAGTACCGATGAATAATCCATAGTGCAATTTTCTTATCCTCCTTCCTTGAATTGTGCAATGACGAAATGGGCATAAATCTCTCTTAGACGTTTGAAGTGGGAACGCCCAACAGGATACGTTTGTTCGTTCGACATTAGCACTGAAGTGGCAGAAAATTTGCGAATATGCTCCATATTAACTATGATCGATCGATGAATGAGCACAAAAGGATATTCCATTTTATTGGAATACTCCGATAATGTGCCGATAATCGTATACGTTTGCTGTTTATCAATTACTTTAAGCCTATTTTGGGCTAAAGAGTGCTTTACCTTGACGATAGCAATAATATCTGTACTCCGTAATAACAACTGATTCTCTTCTATTTTAATAACGAAAAATTTATGAGTAGACGAAAGAATATATCGGCATAGTTTTACGATCTTTTCCTCAAAAAGTATAAAAGAAACCGGTTTGAGTAAATATTGAAACGCCTGAACCTCGAAACTATCCATCATATACTCCGTGTAACTGGTCAAAAATACAATCTGCACATCTCGATCTGGTAGAGAGCGAATCTTGCAAGCTGCATCGATTCCTGTCATACCGCCCATTTCTACATCCAAAATGAGAATGTGGAATGCATAGAGTCCATGTTCTTTGTAATGCAGAAGTAGTTCTTCACCGGAGAAAAAACAATGAACATCAAAGACAAAAGATGTGCTTGCAGAAATTTGTTGAAGAAACTGTTCTACCAATTTGTGAATGTATATCTCGTCATCGCAAATCGCTATTTTGAACAAAATTGATCACCTCCTATGATTAGTAATATAATCCAATTATACATCTGTAATTTTATTTTTCGCCAGTTACTTCGGCAATACGACAAACAACGTCAATAAAACATTGTAGAATTATAACGATTCTGAATAGACACGCCACGGATATCTTACAAATATCTTACCAAAGATGTTGTTCACATAGGCTGTTATGTTTTTGGCATACATTACAACTATCTTCCATTTATATTTGCTATATTTAGAGTGGGGGATACAATAAATGATTGAACAAATTGTGAAACGAATCACATTAGCAACTATTCGTCAGGGAGTTCTTGAGGAAAAAGACATACCTATTATTCGTTATGGGTTACAAGTAATGTTGGAAATTTCAATAATTGTTGTAACGATTCTGATGGTCTCCATCGCGTTAGACCGAGTAATTGAATCAGCAGCTTGGATGGGAACCGTTATCATAATGAGAAGTTATGGAGGGGGGTATCATGCCAAGAGCTTTAAACAATGCTACTTTATTTCTGTAGTAGTTTTTGTGCTGAATGTTTTAATGATTGATTTTTTGTCAGATAACTTGTTATTGTCGAGCGCTGTGTGTTCTATGGTAACAATATGTCTTTTTATGTATTCCATCGTCACGGAAAAGAAGGCTGCAGCAAAAAGATCGGAGCGCTTGAGCTTACACAAAGTAAGTAAAAAGATAAACGCTTTTTACTCGATAGTCATTGTAGTCATGTTTATTTTGGAAATCGTAAGCACTGCAATCTTGGCAAGTATGCTAGGCTTTATGGTTTCACAACTATCTATCCTCATCAATAAGGAGTAAAAAATAATGAAGATCTCAAAGCTACCATGGAAGGCAATAAGTATGATGGCAGGATTATTTGCTGTACTTGGAGCGAATATAACTTGCTGGTGGATTGCTCATGACCCAGAGATGCCGGAGGAAGTAAAAAAGCTTCGCAAACTCAATTGATGACTTAAATCTATGATTACGACAAATTGGGATTCATATAAAATAACAGTGCGTATTTTGAAGGAGGGAGGTCATGAAAAGCACCGGGATTGTGCGCCAGGTCGATGAATTAGGACGTATTGTACTTCCCAAAGAACTGAGACGAACAATGAGGATTGAAGAAGGCCAGCCATTGGAGATTTTTGTTGAGGATTCAGTGGGGAAAATTGTGCTACGAAGATATGAAGGAAGAACGTGTTTATTTTGCGGAGCGTCAGAGAATGTATTGTACTTTAAAAATCATTTTTTGTGTAATTCTCGCCTAAATGATTTATGTGAAGGGGCAGGGGAATTATCTGAAGTAGCGATTACTACTGAAGACCCACCACGCACTGTACATCGGAGAAGAAAGGATACATCCAAGGCTTTACTAACAGCACTAAGAAGTAATCCCGAAGCTTCTCAGAAAGAGCTTGCTGGCTTATTAGGACTCTCACAAGGTCGTGTCAGCCAACTCATGAAGCAACTAAAAGAAAAAACCTATTTGAAGGCGTAGATACGGGGGAACCACTCGTACGGTGCACAGGTCAATGGGTTTATCGTAAGTTCTATGGAGATGAATATTGTCGTAATTACCTAGCCGTTTTAACCCTTAGTCTGGATGGTTCTTAATTAGTCCTTTTATGTAGCAAAAAAAAGAATGACTGTGACGAATATAACAGAAATACAATATTTACAGTAATAAAATATATTTGTAATATAAAACAATATATGGAGGTAAAAACACATGGAAACACCAGAAATGGTACCAGAAAAAACGACTTGCCCAACCTGTAGCGCTTGTGCAGCCTGTGTTATTACACCAACGGTTGATGCTGAGTTAACCGTCACTGTGAATGTTTTTAATGTTTGGAATTAGTTGGAATTTTAGTTTGTGAATCAAAGGGGACCTTTTATTAGGTCCCCGTACTATTTATCCTCAAAAAAGAGAGCGGGGAATAATTGTGTTAATGTCCAAATATGTTGCTTTGACTGATAAATCCCACTTACACATAAATCCAGAAGGAAAAAGCATGTTACACATAAGAGATAATCGTACCGCTTCATTATCGAATATCGAAGAATCAGTTCTAACCTTAAACAAGACTGCAGCCGAAATTATATCCTTCAGTAATGGTATATTTACAGGAAATGAAATTCTAACTAATTTAGGACGCAAATATCACGTGGAAAATCCCTTTATTCATGGTGCAGCAACGGAACAGATGATCGGACAATTAGTAGAAAATGGAGGAGCTGTACTTTTAGATGAGCCGGATTTCCGCATAATAAATGTAACAGGCAATCCAAAATATGCAACACCGGTACATGTCATGGTTGAGTTACTGACTAAATGTAATTTAAGATGTGCCCACTGTTACCGTGATGCCGGTCCTGATGGCGACCAAATGATGTCATTAGACCAAGTAAAATATATTTTTTCTCTTCTGAAAGAAAATGGAGTTATATCTGTCGAACTAACAGGGGGAGAAATATCAATCCATCCTAACTTCTACGAGATTGTCGAGCTTGCCTTGGAGATGTTTGATCTTGTGGCATTATTGACGAATGGCACCAAAATTACGAACCGTTTGCTTACTATGCTTCAGCCGTACAAAAAAAAGGTAGCCTTTAATGTTTCATTGGATGGTTCTACTGCCAAAGTCCATGAAGGATTAAGGGGTGTCAAAGGTTCATTTGAGAAAACATGTAATGGTATCCGGGCTATTAGTGAAGCAGGATTTTTTGTGCGAGCAGCGATGTCAGTGTACTACAAAAACATCTGGGATATTGAGGAAACTTTACTTCTAGCTAAGAGTTTAGGGGCTTCTCTGTTTGGCTACG
Organism: Paenibacillus sp. LT-B23; assembly: GCF_059417685.1. Taxonomy (NCBI): domain Bacteria; kingdom Bacillati; phylum Bacillota; class Bacilli; order Caryophanales; family Paenibacillaceae; genus Paenibacillus; species Paenibacillus sp. LT-B23. The sequence continues at coordinate 242,144 of NZ_JBSQBM010000004.1, forward strand.
CACATATTGACCATTTCGGTCGTGGTGAATCATTGAATGTTAAACATGATCAAGAAAAACTTAAGCTTATAATGGACAATGAAAAGAAATTAGCAGATCAATATTCTGACTTTCTTACAGTTTTAACTGAAGATGAAGTTAGAAAAAATTTGAAAGTTCCTAGCTGCGGAATGGGGTGGAAATCAGTAGTCATAGATCCTGCTGGTTATGTCAGACCTTGTGTTATGTTATCTTCAGGGGTCATGGATATGGGTAATTTGTTTACACAAAATTATAATGAGATTTTCGATTCGCCACTAGCTTATCGTTTGTTTCGGATGGTATCTCCAGTTAAAAGTGACTTATGCGGTTCCAATTGTGAGCAAAAAGAGTATTGCAAAGGATGCGCATTACGAGGATTGGATGCAAATTCTCATGGAGAAAAATTATGTGACTGGATAGAAGGAAATGAATTTCAGGAGTATACTCGCACAATGCAAACGACTCATTAATGCGTTTTTGTGGAAAGGGTTTATTTGTTATGGGGATCAGAACAAGCAAAAAGAAGAAGAACGAAAACTTAATGAAACGTATGATAAAGGATTTACGTTCCCTTTCTCACTGGTGGATTTTTCTGTTTTTTGTAACCTTAATTTCTTCTTTAATAGTAGCATTAAACCCGCTTATTGTACGCAGTATTATCGACGTTGCAATTCCTAAGAAAGATTTTAAAATGCTTTTATTGCTTATTATTTCTTTTGTTTTAGTATTCTTAGTTCAAGTGGGCACTGATGGATTTCAATCATATTTGCAAACTGTTATCGGACAGAAGGCGGTAATAAAGTTTCGGCTAAAGCTTGTTCGAAAACTGCTACGATTACCATTGTCATTTTTTCACAAAAATGAAACCGGTGATTTGCTAAACAGATTAGAAGTCGATACTAATTCAATCGATCTTTTAGCATCCAGATTAATGGTTTTGATTTTTTCACAAAGCACTTCACTAGTTTATTCATTGGTGATTATGGCATATTTAAACTTTTCATTATTTCTTATAACAATCTTAATAATCCCTGCAATTTATTTTTATCAAAAGAAATCCGGGAATAAATTTCATAAGAAATCAATGGAGGGAAGAGAATATATTTCCGCGTTATTTAATATAGATAAAGATATGTTATCAGGCATGGAGTACATTAAGAACGTAGGTAATTATCCGCGTATCATTCACTGGTACAACCAGGTTTTACGGAATTGGTCTAAAAATAATATTCATATGTCAATTTTAACGTTACAAAACTCTTTCTTTATGGGTTCAGGAGCATTATTAATTATGCTCGTGACTTATGGCTTAGGGGGTTATTATGTAATTGACGGGTTAATGTCAATAGGCAGTTTAATCGCCTACAAGTCTTATATTGAAAAAGTATATATTTCGATGTTTTCCTTATCTAATACATGGTTGCAGTATAAAAAATCACTTTCAGGATTAGAGAGAATCTATTGGATTTTAGATCAACCCTCTTTGTTGAGTGTGGGAATAAGCATAGACAAAGAGTATGTTAAAGGAGCAATAATATTTGATAATGTATCATTTGAATATAAAGGGGGAGTTCCGATTTTGGATCGGGCGAACTTTCAGATAGTTCCATATACCCGAAATGTAATTGTTGGAGCGAATGGTATAGGTAAAAGTACAATTTTTCGCTTAATATTAAAGCACTATCAAGTAGATAGCGGTGAGATCTTATTGGATGATGAAGCACTGGGGAAATACACTGATACCCAAATTCGTTCAAAAATAGGACTTATCTCACAAAATCATTTTGTTTTTTCTAATACATTGTTTGAAAATTTAAGATATGTAAAAGAAGATGTTAGTGAAAAAGAAATTCTCAGTGTTTTAGATAAAGTGGGTCTTAAAAAATGGGCAGAAGAACTTCCACAAGGATTGGAAACCTTTATGGGAAACGGAGGGGTACAATTATCAGGTGGACAAAAACAAAAACTGTCTTTAGCTCACATACTACTTAAGAAGCCTGACATTTTGCTGCTTGACGAGCCTTCTTCGTCATTTGACGTAACCTCGAAAGAGATGTTATACAGATGCTTGAATGAAGACTTTGAAGGATGTACTATTGTAATAATATCCCATGATGTAGAGTCTATACGTGAGAATGATAACGTTATATTTATTCAGAATTCTCATTGTATCGAAGAAGGAGCACATTCTTACTTACTTCATTACAACTCGAATTACCGCAGACTTTGGAATGTACAACAAAATAATAATGATCTAGGAGTGATTTGATGAAAGATAAAGCTTATTTATTGTTCATTTTCGCCGCCGGGACATTTTTAATTGGAGGATTCCGATTACTGGATCGTGGTGAAAACTCCGGGATGTATTGGGGAGGAGCCGTTTTGATGCTTGTAATGGCTTGGGTAAGCTACAAACGGTATAAGCAAAAATGACTAAACATCCTGCATCAATTCTGGACATCAACGGATTATCGAAGACATATGGGCAGAATCAAGCGCTTACCGATCTTCATTTGTCGCTTGAATCGGGACAAATTTATGGGCTTCTTGGAGAAAATGGCGCGGGTAAAACCACAACTCTTCAGATTATTGTAGGAATCATTGAAAAAACATCAGGTTCTGTCGATATTTGCGGAATCTCAATAGACAGCCATCCCGTGCAGGCCAAAAAGAACTGTTTTTATATACCAGATCATGCGGTGTTATTCGAAAATATGCGTGGTAACAGGTATCTTGAGTGGATGTGTCAAATCTACGAGGTTAACTATCGTGAAGCTTATACCAGACAAGATGACTTGATAAGTGCTTTTGGTTTGGTCCCTCACTTGGAAAAAGAGATTGGGGAAATGTCGCTCGGGACCAAACAAAAGCTTCTTTTAACAGCAGGACTAATGATCAATCCACCGTTGTTAATTTTGGATGAACCTATGGTCGGGCTGGACGCTACTTCGATCCTATTAATGAAGGAGTCATTGCAGAACTTCGCATGTAAGGGAGGAGCGGTTCTGTTCTCTACACATCTGCTGCATATCGCTCAAAATATATGTAGCCATGTGTTCATTCTGAAGGAAGGTAAAGAGGCCTTTCAGACGAAAATGAGTGAGCTTACCGAAGACCTAGAACATGTATTTATGGGCGTGATGTCTGGATGAAGCGCTTGGCTAGAGGTTGGCGGATGTTTAAATGGGTGTTACGTTATGAATTATTCAGGAATCGCGTAGGGCGCGGCGTGCTTACGTTATCACTTGCAGCCGTGCTCTTGGTCTATTTAACAGCGGAATTTAGCCAGACTCTAGAAATATTCATATTGGCTGATTCGCGAAGTATGCTGCTTCTTACCATCGCAGGAATTCAATTGTTCTTTTTATACTTTACTATCGGATGGTTTACTTCGGCATTATACGATGGGCGAAATATAGAGTATCTTTTAGCTTTTCCTTTGGCAAGGCAGGAGATTGTAGGTGCTTATTATTTCGTTTTTTTGATCAGACTTTATATCTATCAGCTTGGTATGGTCTATCCCTTCGTTTATATTATCTGGAAAGAACACGAGTTACTGCTGGGAGAGTTTGTTGCTGGCGGGGTATGTTTTATACTATTGCCAATTATCACACTCCATGTGTCACTTACGGCCTCGGTTCTGGGGACTTATCTGGCTCCTGGAGGGAGAAAGTATCGATCAATTAGCTTGAGTTTCTTTGTCCTTGTCATTGCTGCTGTCATTTATGTGTTCAGAATTAATGATAACTTAAGAAGCGGTCTGGCCCATGGGCTGAGCAACCCGGACTCATGGATTGGCCTAGTCATCCTCATTGTCGTTTTATCCCTCCTCGCAAGAACAATACTTCTCAAATACTGGCTTAAGGGAAGAAAAGGGGGAGCTATTGATTCTGTACATCGTTCGTCTAGACTGTCGCTCAAGTGGATATTACTCGAACGAGAATTTGTCAATTTTGTACGAATTCCCGCTTTTATGACGAATTATTGTGTGATGGTTATTATCGGTGTGTTTTTAGCGTATGGTTTTCAAGGGAATTTAAAAAGTATCATATCAGCTCATGTTCACCCAGAAACCGCGAAACTATTAGTTACCTTGCTTCTGTCGCAGTTTGTAAGCTTGGCAATGCCGGTTTCCGATGTTGCATTCTCCAGAGAAGGTCGTGAATGGGCCTCTATTCAGAGTTTGCCTATTTCTTTAGCTCAAATTTTCAATACAAAGCTATTGTTTTGCTTAGCCTGCGAGGTCATAGGTATACTTCCTGCAGTCCTTTTTCTGTTATATAAAGATGGCTTTACCGGCTGGCAGGAGTTCTATTGGCTGCTTCCTCTAATATTTTTTGGAACCGGTATACACACGCTTGTTAAGGTGGTTATTGACTTGTGCTCTCCGGATTTCACTTGGAGCACTCCTGTTCAGGCCCGCAGCTATCTAAAGAGATACGCAGCCTATGGTGTTAACCTAATTTTTAGCGTTCTTGTCATCCTCTGCTTTATAACATTTGAAAGACGGAATGTGCCTTTTTTTATACTTGTTTTGCTTGTTGGGGGCTTGGGGATGGGATTATGTGCGTTAGTTATGCGTGAATTGAACAAAGCACAACGCCACCAGAGTAAGCTTATACGTTTGTAGACCAGTCTTCATATTCCTTTACACGCTAATAAAAGATCACGAACATAACGCAGGAAGCAGTAGAGATAGCTTGGACGCTAAAAGATTCCAAATCAAAATTATGATCTATCCGCAGCTTCCGTAACTTTATGTATAGAAGATGGATTGTCAACACTAAACTAGACAACTTTTTTATGGTGCCTCTGCTTGAACTCAGCCGGACTCAAGTAATCCAGAGAACCGTGAATCCGAATATGGTTAAACCAGTGTACATAGTCATGTAATTCTGTGGTTAGCTCAGCTAGACTTTCAAAATGACGTTTCTTCACAAACTCCGTTTTGAAAATTTTAAACGTGGCTTCCGCAACGGCGTTGTCATAGGGGCAGCCTTTCATGCTTAAAGAACGCTCAATCTGAAAAGTCTCCAGCGCATCGTCGATGAGCTTATTCTTGAATTCATTTCCTCGGTCGGTGTGGAAGAGCTGAATGTCATTCAGGTTGCCCTTAATTGAGGCCAAAGCACGGTAAACCAGCTTGGCATTCTTGTGTGGTCCCGCACTGTAGCCGATAATTTCGCGGTTAAACAGATCCACAAAGAAGCATACATAATTCCAATATGAACCCACTCTAACATACGTCAGGTCGCTTACGACGACAGATAACGCCTGCTCTTGTTCAAATTTCCGGTTCAATACATTCGCTTGCTTGGCTTCATTGTATCTCGTGGAATGAGGCTTGTACTGAGCGACCGTATACGAGGAAACCAGTCCGAATTCCTTCATGATTCGTCCTATTCTCCGCCTAGATACCGTAAAGCCTTGTTGGTGCAGCTCTTTTTTTATCTTACGCGTACCATAGTTTTGGCGACTCCTTTGAAAAATGTCTACAATAATAGAGGAAATTTCATCCTCGGATGGAACTTCGACTTTGCATTCTTCATAATAATAGGTGCTTCTGGGGATGTTCAGGACGTCGCACATTGCTGATACCGAGTATTTATGTTTATTCTGGCGAATGACATTTACTTTCGTCCCATGATCAGCGCGGCTTGCTTTAAAATGTCATTCTCCATGAGTAGTTGCTTGTTCTGTTGGATCGGCTACACTAAGTTGGACAGAAAATATAAGGGCTAGTAGAATAAGCAGATAAGAAGAAGGAGCGGATCTACGATGCCAAAACCAAGACGTACATTTACGACGAAATTTAAGAAGTAAATGGTTGATTTATATGAAAATAGAAAATAATGAGCGAGCATTGTTCGTGAGTATGATCATGATTTTTCCACTCGCAAACCCAGCATAAAAATAGCAAGCAGGTTTGTAGAGTTCCTGAATCTCCCATACTACAACATAGTACGTTTCAATTTATGGTGGCTTCCAAGCCCCGATGTATAAACTGTACGGATCGGCTTTGTGTACAAACCGGCTGGCCTGATTGAGGTGACTGAGGACAAAAAAATGCTTAAGCTCATATTATCATGCAAGCTCACTTATGATAAACAAGCCTAAGATTCTAATAAAGATGTGAAAAATACACTATGACATCCAAAAGCTAAGATTCTTGATTCATAAATTCAGGCCCAATCTATTGACGATTTATAGGGTGTCAGGACAGAAGTCAGAGTTATATGATTATTTGGTTAGTGATAGTGTTTTTGGCTTTATTTGTAATATTTTTGCTAGTATGTTCATCCCGTCCAAGAGAATGCTTATTTCTATTCTGCTCATTATAGCTCTATACTACAATTTATCGTTTGCTTGGGTTTATAATATTGATTTATCAAAGCTTACTTTTAGCAATATTGATAAGCTATCGGGGCTACTAACAAAGATAGTTGCTCTAGCCACGACAGTTGTCGTCTTGTATCCTGCATTCCCGCGAAATTATAACGAGGATAGTGCAGAAACCTTGAAACGACGCGGTTTTTATCCAATATCTCTTGCCAATCTTCCCCATTCCACGTTATAATTATAACGTGGAATGGGGGGATCATATGCCGCTTATCTATCTGAAAAATAAGAAAAACGGGATTACATACGTCTATGAGTCCGAGAACTACTGGGACAAAACGAAGCAACAATCGCGCAGCCGTCGTATTTGCATTGGCAAGCTGGACTCGCAAACGGGCGAATTCCTTCCGTCCAAGCGCTTGGCTGCAACAGAGCCTACCGTGAAGCGCGGCCCGGTTCCTGTGGCAGAGACGAATCGCTTATACGGCGGCGCGACCTATTTGCTCAGCGCCATCGGTGAAAAGTTGGAGATTACAGCAGACTTGAAGCAATGCTTTCCTAATCATTATAAGCAGCTTCTGTCCATCGCCTTTTTTCTCATTCTGGAGGACCACAATCCGCTGCAGCGATTTTCGAAGTGGGCCTTGACTCACCACCATCCTTACGGCAAGGATATTCCTTCACAACGCAGCAGCGATTTTTTTGCCTCGATCTCCGAAGAAGCCCGGGAGCGTTTTTTCCAGCTGCAGGGCAGGCGACGGGCAGAAAAAGAGTATTGGGCTTACGATACGACCACCCTATCCAGCTACTCGGAAAGCCTGAAACAGGTCAAATACGGAAAAAACAAGGAACATGATCCACTTCCGCAAATGAATCTGGCTCTTCTCTTTGGCGAGCAGTCCAATCTGCCGTTTTACTACCGCAAGTTGCCTGGAAACATTTCGGATGTACAGACCCTTAAGAAACTGCTTACCGATCTGGACTTCTTTTCCTACAAAAAGATCAAACTGGTCATGGACCGCGGCTTCTATAGTGAAGCGAACATCAATGCCATGTATCAGCATCATTTGAAATTTCTCATCGGCGTGAAAGTGACGCTCAAATACGTGCAAGCCGAGTTGGAGACGGCCAAGCCGCAGCTACAAAAATGGGAGAACTTCCATCCCGATTACAACTTGTATGCGCACTCGGCTACGATCACTTGGAAGTATTCACAGACGCAGCCTTATAAAGGCGATGTCATTGAAGGGGAGCGCCGCGCTTACTTGCACCTGTACTTCAACAAAGAGAAAGAAGCCGAAGACGCCAATACATTGAATCGGCTGCTCACAAAACTGAAAACAGAACTGGAGAGCGGAAAACGCGAGCCTGCACATGAAAAAGTGTATGCCAAGTACTTTGAAGTCACGTCTACACCTAAACGGGGCCTCTCCATCAAGCCTAAGCAGGAGGCAATCGATGCCGCTGCCAAGAACTACGGGTATTTCGCACTGCTTAGCAATGAGATCAAAGACCCCATCGAAGCACTCGCCGTGTATCGCAACAAGGATGTGATTGAAAAAGCCTTTGGCAACTTGAAAGAACGCCTGAATTTCCGTCGCATGGAGGTTTCCTCCGAACGAAGTCTGGATGGGAAACTGTTTGTAGAGTTCATCGCACTCCTCTATTTATCCTATATTAAGAAAGTGATGCAGGAGAAACAACTATTCCGGCGCTATACGATGCAGGGACTGCTCGATGAACTCGATGTGATCGAGTGTTATGAACGTCCCGGACACGATCTGCAATTCGGCGAGATCACCAAACGCCAGATTGAACTTTACGTTGCGCTGGGAGTTCCTTCGCCTACCTCGTTATAATTTGACCGGGAATTTAGGTTATATGCGTCTTTCCCACCATTATTACAAAAGGTGGTACAAGTTCCTTTGTCATCTTTAGAAGTTGCTGCATAACTGGACGGCCCAACAAATACAGCACTAAATAGTAAGACTAAAGCTAATACAAGTGTAGTGCCGGCGCTGAATTTTCACATAATCACGGTACAGGAAGAGAGGTCAGTGGATCGAGTCAAACGCAAGGGGGCCATTTTTATAGTACGGCTATCTTCCATCTGGTTGGACTTTAAAACCGGATGGATTTTTTCTGTAGAAACAGTCACAACCGATTATCTTATGAATTTTAACAATTTTTTATAAAAAGTTTTACATTGCGATAACCATGACAACTGTGCGCACAGATATTGTAGAGCTATCCTGAAAGAAGGGAGTAGAGAGGATTAGGTCCATATACAAGAATATTCATGCAATTATTTGGAGAATGCGGACCATGTGAAACAAAGGATTGTAAGCAATGAAATTCGAGTCTGAAAAAGAAATCTATTGCTGAACCAATTATAAGGGTTTAATTTTGCCTAGAGGACAAGGAAAGGGATGTGATATCAAAATGTTTAAGAAATTTTTTATCCCGGTGATATTAATGATTTTGTTAGTATCCATGGCTGCATGTTCTCAATCATCGCAAAACATATCAGAGAATAATACCAATCAGACGGTAAAAGAACCGGATACATTAACAATTGCCTGGCTTCCGGACCAGTCAGGCAATGAATTACAAGAAACAAGAGACGAAATAGCAAAAGTGATAGAAAAGGTAACAGGCAAGAAAGTTGAAAATAAGCTTACAACAGATATTGTTGTCGCGACAGAAGCGATTTTGTCCGGTAACGCTCAGCTTGGATACATCGGGCCTACGGCTTATGTGAGGGCACATACTAAAAATAGTAAAATACTCCCACTTGTCGTCAATACCGGAGACTCCGGAACGATTAGCGACGCACAATACTATTGCTTAATGGTTGTAAAAAAGGGAGTCGAAAGCCAGTATAAATCCGGTGAACAGTATACGCTAAACAATACTGAAGGCAAGAAGATATCCTATGTGAGTACGAGTTCGACATCAGGATTTGCAATTCCAATCGCTTTATTAACTAAAGAAGCGAAAAATACAGACAAATGGAAAAATATAAATATTGAGGAATTAACCCAGAGCGGAAAATATTTTAGTGAAGTTTTGTATGGAAATACAAACTTAGGTGCATTAGCCAATATGCTTTCGGGAAAAGCTGATATTGCAAACTTTCCTGATACCGCATTGCAAAGTTATGTTGATATTGTTGAGGGCTCTGTAGACAAGCCTGGATCCATTTTTAGAATCAATGATCATGCACCGGAGACAATAAGCGCTTTTCGTGGGAGCGAGTATGTTGTCATCAGTTCTACTCCGATGCCAAATATGGGGTTTAGTTATAATAGCAGCTTAATTTCAGATGAAACGGCTAAGAAAATATCAGCCGCATTGACTTCGGATGAAACTGCAAAAAATGAAAAAATATTTGTTCCGGCAGATTCGAAGGTAAAGGGTATTTTTAAGAATAAAACGAAAGAAGGTAAAATGCGGTTTATCGAGGTCCAAGATGAGTGGTATGGCACTGTACGGGGGTTTATGGACTATATTCCTAATTAACATCTCAATTTTTAATCAAAATATGAAAGCTCTCCTCTAAAAGAGGGCTTTCCATTTTCTAAAGGAGTCCACATGAGTCAATTGATTATTAAACAGGTTTCCAAAAAATATTCTAATGGAACATTAGCCTTATCTGATATAAGTTTCGAAGTGGAAAAGGGCGAATTCATCTCAATAATTGGTCCATCAGGAGCTGGAAAATCATCCCTTCTTCGCTGTATTAACAGGATGATTGATGTGTCTCAAGGGGACATTATTTTTAACGGGCAAAGCACCTCACAATTAAAAGGGAATAATTTGAGAAAACTAAGAACCCAAATCGGAATGATATTCCAACATTATAATCTTGTAGAAAGATTATCTGTCATAGAAAATGTACTTCATGGCAGATTAGGACATAAATCAACCATTCAAGGCTTGATGGGTCTGTTTACAAAAGAAGAAAAAAAGCAGGCATTTAAAATTATTGAAATGCTTGGCTTGGAAAAACAGATCTATAATCGATGCGATCAGCTGAGTGGCGGTCAAAAACAAAGAGTTGGGATTGCGCGTGCACTTGCACAAAATCCAAAGCTTCTACTATGTGATGAGCCGATAGCTTCTCTTGATCCTAGCTCTTCAACGATCATTATGGACCATTTGAAAAGCATTTCAAAGGAAATGAATATTACATGTCTTGTGAATCTACATCAGGTTCAAGTTGCTTTAAAATATTCCGACAGAATTATTGGCATTCATTCTGGAAAAGTAGTGTATGACGATAATACGGATATAGATACAGAAAAAATAAATGAAATATATGGTTCCCATATTGAACTTGATAACAGATAGGGAAAGGAGACAGCAATGACATCCGATTTTTTTCTTAATAAGCTCAAACGTAATGCTTTCCTTTTTTTTAGCCTGGTGGCAATCGTTATTCTTTCGGTTTTTGTAACAAAGTATGATGTAATAAAGGGATTCACAGGCTTTTATGAGGCAACTGTCTGGGCTGCTTTGAATTTTTATCCAGACGTACAATCCTTAGAAAAGCTGCCGAATATTTTGATGAAGCTGGGAGATACAGTCTTGATGTCTATTGCGGCGACAACCACTTCAGCATGTTTCAGCTTTGTTTTTGCTCTAATAGGATCAAAGACAACCGGTTTCAATCCTTTTTTAAGTGGTATCAGCAGGGGCATTGCCTCTCTATCAAGAAATGTCCCTTATGTAGCTTGGGGTATGCTGCTCCTCTTATCGTTTGGGCAAAGTGCGTTAACAGGTTATATCGCATTGTTTTTGGTATCTTTTGGTTTTTTAACGAGAGCCTTCATGGAGACCATTGATGAATCAAGCCAGAATTCCGTCGAAGCGCTGAAAGCCACAGGGTCAAATTATGTACTTACCATTTTTCGTGCTGTCGTGCCGCAATGTACTCCCCAAATCATAAGCTGGATTCTTTATAAGATAGAATCAAATATCAGAGAAGCAACGCTGCTTGGCATGCTTACTGGAACGGGCATCGGTTTTTTATTCGATTTAAATTACAAATTGATGAAATATCATGAAGCAAGTCTTGTTATTGTTGTCACTGTTGTATCTGTTCTACTCATTGAATTTGTATCCAATTATATAAGAAGGGTGATTTTATAGTGAAGGCTGATGAAAAGCTAATTAAAATAAAGCCATTCAGCAAAGCGAATTTATTAACCAAGTCCACTATCCTTATACTCGTTTTATTGACGGTATATACTTTTTTGAGCCTTGATTATAAAAATCTGAATTTGGAAAAAAGCATACCTGAAACACTTCATAATTTTAAGCTATTCTTTTTTGAACCTCAACTGAATCATTTTAAATTTATGGATGTAGTAGACAGCATCATTGCCACACTGGGGCTTTCCGTTATAACGACTGTGTTTGGCGGAATTGTTGCCTTGATTTTGGGTCTTTTTGCTGCTGAAAATCTTTCATCAAAAACGGCTTCAAATATAATAAAAGCATTTGTTGCGATGATTAGAGCCGTTCCAACTATATTTTGGGTATTGATATTTTCCGCTTCAATAGGTTTAGGCAGTACATCTGCGGTGATCGGGATGAGCTTTCATACGATCGGATATCTGATTAAAGCTTATTCAGAATCATTTGAAGAATTGGACAGAAGCGTTATTGAAGCCTTGAGAAGCAGCGGCGCAAGCTGGTGGCAGGTCGTCATCCATGCAGTAATCCCGACTTCAATGACATTTTTAATTTCCTGGACATTTATACGATTTGAAATTAATTTTGCTACAGCTGTTGCTGTCAGCGCAGCGGCAGGTGCAGAAGGTATAGGCTTCAACCTGTTTCAAGCCGCTTCTTTTTACTATGATCTGCATGAAGCTGGAATGATAACCTATTTTATTCTTTTCGTAGCGTTTGTTTTTGAATATAGTTCAACCAGAGTGAAATTAAAAATAAAAGCAAAGCATTAAATAGGATTAATCTTAACAATTTCCTATAACAATTTTTACATTGCGATAACCATTCGAACTGTGCGCACAGATATTGTAGAGCTATCCTGAAAGGAGGAGTAGAGAGGATTTGGTCGATAAACAGGAACATTCATGCACCTATCTGGAGATTGCGGATCATGTGATTCAAAGGATTGTAAGCAATGAAATTCGAGTTGGAGAAAAAATTCCATCCCTGAACCAATTATCGAAACAATTTGGCGTTAACCATCATATTGCCCGGTTAGCCATGACCCGTTTGGAGAATTTGGGATGGGTTACTTCCATCCATGGGAAAGGGTGCTTTGTTAACGAAAGATCGGCGAAGTTTTCAAACTTTCTTTCCAAATACAGTAATTATACAAACACCATGATCCAAGTTGGAAAAAAGCCAAAGGCTCAATTAATCGATTGGCATCTTGGTGAGCCGACCGCGCATGAGAGCGAAATCTTATGCTTGGCGCCGATCGATCAAGTTTTCAGGTTGGAAATATTGCGCTTTACGGATGATGAACCGATATCGGTTACAACCTCGACTTTCCCGGAAAAACTTGTTCCACAAATGGATCGGTATTTTGAAGATTTTTATTCCTTGCATGCCTTACTGGAGACATACTACAACATTGTTCCCGTACGGAAATGCTCGTTTGTCGAAGCGAAAATGCCTTCTCAAAAAGAAGCGGATTTACTGGGCATGCCGGAAAACATCCCTGTCGTTTGGAAAGAAAATATAAGCTTGCATCTCGATGGTACTCCGGTTGAAATTGATATTTCCCGAACGCGGGGAGATCGGGTTCAACTCGTCATCGACTATGAAAATATGGCGGCGAAGACGGTTGCGCAAGCCTCTGCAACATTAGAGGAACAAGACACAAACTAGGAGAGCGGACTTATGAACACATTTCGCATTTACGGTGGAAAAATCGTGACACCTGAAGCCGTCGTAGAGAATGGCACCGTTACAGTCGATAATGGAAAAATTGTCGACATTGGCGCGACGGCTCCTTTGCACACAGGTCCTGACGATATCGATGCCAGAGGACACTGGATATTTCCCGGTATCGTCGACTCGCACAGCGATGCCATTGAGACGGAAATTCAACCCAGGGTTCGAAGTGTGCTTCCTGTTGAATCGGCTTTTCGCGAATTGGAACGAAAGCTGGCGGGACAAGGCATTACGACCATGTACCACGCTCTCGGTTTGGCCGATGCGAATGCCAAAAGCGCGGTGCGGAATCAAGATACAATCGAACAAATCGTGTCCGCAGCGCATCGATTGCAGCACGAGGGGGCGCTGATCCGCCATCGCATTCATCTTCGGTTCGAAATTACAAAGTTGGAGATGGCCGAATTCGTGGAACGATTGCTGGCGGACAAGCACATTCATCAGCTTTCGTTCACCGATCATACGCCCGGCCAAGGCCAATTTCGCAATCTCGCGTTGTTTCGGGAAAATGCGATTCGGCAGCAGAAGATTCAGGAAGGCGAAGCCGAACATTACGTAAACAGGCAGCTGGACAAGGAGAAGGTGGATGCTTCCAAACTCAAGGAAATTGCTGATCTGGCGTACAAACAAGGAATTCCCATCGCTTCTCATGATGACGACACCATCGAGAAGTTGAACTGGGTCGCACAGCTTCATTCCCGAATAAGCGAATTCCCGATTGAGTTGTCGGTGGCCAAAGAAGCGAAACGACGCGGCATGCATGTCGCTTTGGGCGCTCCGAATTTACTGCTGGGACATTCGACAAGCAACAATCTTTCCGCGCTGGATGCAGTCAAAGAAGACGCGGTGGATTTCCTTTGTTCCGATTATTACCCGCCTTCTCTGTTGCTCGCAGCCTTTAAATTATACCGCTTGGGTTACGGCATGTCTTACGCAGCCAACTTGGTTTCGCTTAATCCGGCCAAGGCACTGGGAATCGATACAGTTACAGGGTCATTGGAACCGGGAAAAGCCGCCGATATTTTGGTGGTGGACGAGCGAAACGGTCATCCCTTTATCACGCACACATTGGTCGAAGGCAGAATTGTAAGTAGACTAAACGATCGCCTGACAGGGGCTCAATAGGAAGCTTAGCATCAAGTCAGAAGTGAGGGAGTGGCCGGGTGAAATCTGCGCAACGAACACGAATTTTAATAGAAGGCAACGAACGATTGCTGTCGCAATTGAGCCGGCAAATCGAACAAAAGTACGAGATTCGCGTGGAAAAACCGGCGGCCAAAGGGTTGGTTTTGACCAAAGCGCGCGACTCCGTGAGCCTGCAGCCGTTTTATGCCGGAGAGGTTTTCATAACGGAATGCACCGTATCGATCGGCCCGGTGTGTGGCTTTGGCGCCATTATGGGGGAAGAACCCGAGCGAGCTTTCCAGCTTGCTGTGGTGGATGCGGCATTCCGGGCAGAGTTGCCGGAGACGGCCTCCTGGCATCGTTTGCTGCTGGACGAGGAACAACGCATTCGGGAGAAGCAAGAACGTGAGCATGCGCTAATCATGCAAACGAAAGTGAATTTTGATCCGGAGGAGGAATCCGATGATAGGCACTGACACAGACGACGGCGTGTTCGATCTGATTCACGACACCAGTACGGTTTACCGGACGTTGCTTGATGCGATGTCCAGACCTGGAACCGTAGGAAACATAGGCGCTGCCGCGGATAAATTGCTGCAGCCGACGCCGGAAAACAGAATGGGGTTGGCGCTAGCCCTGGCGCTGCTGGATGCCGACGTTCGCTTCGCCGTACGGATGAAGGAGGGCACAACGCTGGAACAAGCCATTTGTCGGCAAACTTACGCACAAACAGCCGATGCGGCGCAAGCCGACTACTTGTTTGTCGACGGTGACTTGCCGGAGGCGGCGCTGGAAAGGCTTTTAACCGAGATCCGCTGCGGAACGCTGCAGGAGCCGGAAGACAGCGCCACTCTTTTTGTTCGGGTCGATGAGGTGGCGGATGCAACGCTTGAAGCCGCATCGATCGTGCTGGCTGGTCCGGGCATTTGCGACCGCGCCTATTGCAGGATCAAGGGGCTTGCTCCCCTATGGATCCGCGAGAGAGCGAGATTGAATGCCAAGTATCCGGTCGGCATCGATCTCATCGTATTCGATCGGCAAGGAAATGTCATGGCCTTGCCGCGCACAACCTTGATCGAAGGGAGGACAATCTCGTGACTTATGTGATGGTGACCGGCGGTCAGGAAGCGATCGGGCACGCCCGAAACATGGTTCAATACTACCGATTGAAGGATTCCATCGCAGAACTGGACGTCGGCCTGATCCGGCATCAACTGCGAATGCTGCGCGATAGGGTCATAAGCGAAAGCGGGTTTTACGCTCCTGAATATGCGGCCTTGGCGCTAAAGCAGGCTGAAGGCGATCCTTACGAAGCCGTATTTTTATTGCGCTCTTACAGCTCTACGTTGATCCGCAATCATGTCTCCGCCACCTTAAATACCGACGAGATGCGGGTGATCCGGCGTATATCCGCCGCCTTCAAAGATATACCGGGCGGACAAATTCTCGGCCCGACCCGCGATTATACGCATCGTCTGCTTGACTTTACGCTGCGGCATGCCACGACGGACGATAACGCCGCCTTTTTGGCGGAGCTGTCTCGCTTTATGCCGGAAGCTGGGGCGTCCGGGCGATTCCCGAAAGTGATCGATCGCTTGCGGCGCGAAGGCATGATTGCCGCACCGGACAAGGTCGAAGAGGAAGAGCCTTTCGATATAACCAGACAAAGCTTGTCTTTTCCAACGGTACGATCTGCGCGTCTTCAAGCGCTATCCCGTGGAGAAACTGGAGCGCTCGTGGCATTGGCCTACAGCAGCACCAGCAGATACGGTAAGAAGCATCCGGTCGTGGGAGAGTTGCGTGTCGGGTATGTACCGCTGCATATTCGCAATCCGTTGGCTGGAGATGAAACGGACGATTGCCTCTACGTGGGCGAACTATTGGTTTCCGAAGTGGAGATGATTCAGTCGTTTGGCAAGGACAACAAGTCGGGAGCGCTTGTTTTGGAATTCGGCTACGGCCTGGTCTTCGGCCATAACGAGCAAAAGGCGATCGCCATGGCGCTGCTGGAGTATAGCTTGGAGAGTGGAGGAGCGGCGCCGGCGGAAGACGAACAATTTGTCCTCAAACATATCGATCCGCTCGATTCCGGCGGCATTATGTCGCATATGAATTTGCCGCACTATGTGTCTTTCCAATCTTATCTCGATATGATGAAACGCATTGGAGAAACGTCGAAGTCGGAGCCGAGGGAGAAGAGTGAGCATGCCAGAAACGGAAAGTAACATCAGGAAGATGACTGAATTCAATTTCGCTTTTCTGAATGAAGGCACCAAGCGGGAAATACGTCGCAAAACATTGAAGGCCGTCGCTATCCCGGGTCACCAGGTCGCATTTGCTTCCCGGGATTTGCCGATTGCCAGAGGCTGGGGGACCGGCGGCCTTCAGCTAACCTTGTCGCTGATCACCCGGCACGATTGTTTGAAGGTGATCGATCAGGGCAGCGATTCAAGCATCAATGCCGTCAGTATCCGTCAACTGATCCAAGACACTTCCGGAATCCGGACGACGGAGGATACGACGGAAGCCACGTTCATTCAGAGCCGGCATCGGATTCCGGAAGAATCGTTACAGGAAGGACAAATCCTCGTTTTACAGGTTCCCTTTCCCGAACCTTTGCGCAAAGTGGAAACGCGGGAAGAAGTGACGCGTCGTCTGCATGCCGACAAACAGTATAGCGACATGTGGTTAAGTTTGTACGAGCATGTGGTGAAATGGGGAAATGTGGCCATCTCCAACGACTACCCGGTTATGGTCGAAGACCGATATCTGATGTCGCCTTCGCCGATCCCCCGCTGGGATACGCTGAAGCTGCATCGCGCGAAGCATTTGACGCTGTTCGGCGCCGGCCGGGAGAAAAAAATATATGCCATTCCTCCGTACACGCGCATCGTCCCGATTTCGTTCGACGATTACCCGTTCGAGGCCGAGAGCATGAATGCGCAATGCTGCCGGCTATGCGGCAGCCGTACCTCTTATTTGGAAGAAACAGTCGACGACCATACGGGAAAGAAACAATATCAGTGTTCGGATACGGCGTTTTGCCGGAAACAAAGAAATGCAACAAAAAAGGAGCAACCCGATGACCATGATGAAGGAGCATGATGGCAACCTGCCGCCTGCGATACAACCGAAGGAGGAAGAATCTCCTCTTCTCGCAGCTGAAAAAATCGGAAAGCGATTCGGTCCCGGATGCGCGGCTTGTCAAACGCCTCCGTCGAACGGCAATGTTTGTCCTCAGTGTGGAACGTCATGGGGCTGTTGCGATATCAGCTTCAAGTTGTATCCGGGCGAAATCCTCGGCATTGTCGGCGAGAGCGGTTCGGGCAAAAGCACCTTGATGCGATGTCTGAATTTTGACGAGAAGCCGACATGCGGAACTTTGTTTTTATCCGCTGATGGGGATGATTGCGATGATCTGCTCTCGGCATCCGCGCAAAAACAACGGTATATTCGCAACCATCTCATGGGCGTGGTGTACCAAAATCCGCATCTGGGGTTAAAAATGTCGATATCGAGCAGCGGAAATATCGCGGAGAAGCTGTTGGCGGCGGATTGTTACCATGTCGGTACGATCCGGGCGCGAGCCGCGGAATTGCTGGAGCGTATGGAAATACCGCCATCGCGGATGGACGAGCCCCCCAAACGATTCAGCGGCGGCATGCAGCAGCGCGTGCAAATCGCCAAGGCGCTTGCGAATCGTCCGCCGATCTTGCTGCTCGATGAAGTGACGACAGGATTGGATCTGTCCGTACAAGCCAAGGTGCTCGATCTCATCCGGGAGATTCAGCACGACATGCGGGTCGCGATGATCGTGGTCTCCCACGATCTGGGCGTGATCCGCATGCTGTCCGACCGGACGCTCGTCCTGCGTCAAGGACGTATCGTCGAACAAGGGCTGACCGATCAAATCTTAGAGGACCCGCAGCATCCGTATACGCAGCTTCTGGTCCATTCCCTACTGTAGAAGGCAGGTGAGCATCATGCTACAAGTACAATCATTGTCCAAAACGTTTCATCTGGCACTAAACGAAACGATGGAGGTATCCCCCTTAAGGAATCTGTCATTTTCCGTTCCAAGCGGACAATTTCTCGGCATTGCCGGACCGAGCGGAATCGGGAAATCGTCCATATTGAAATGCATTTATCGCACCTATTTGCCGACTGCAGGGCACATCTGGTTTCAATCGCTAACGTATGGAGATATCGATCTTGCCAAGGCGGACGAGCGCCAAATCAGCCGGCTGCGAAAGCTGGAAATTCGCTACGTGTCCCAATTTTTGCG
Organism: Paenibacillus sp. LT-B23; assembly: GCF_059417685.1. Classification (NCBI taxonomy): domain Bacteria; kingdom Bacillati; phylum Bacillota; class Bacilli; order Caryophanales; family Paenibacillaceae; genus Paenibacillus; species Paenibacillus sp. LT-B23. The sequence goes on from NZ_JBSQBM010000004.1 coordinate 260,850, forward strand.
CGTCATTCCGCGGGTGGAAGCGATCGATATCGTTGCCGAGCGATTGCTGTTGAACGGATCGGACACCGGCGAAGCGCACAAACAAGCCGGCGAGATGCTGGATATGCTGCGCGTTCCGCGTTCCTTATGGAAAGCATATCCTGCCACATTCAGCGGTGGTGAGCAGCAACGCATCAATTTGGCCCGGGCTTTGGTCGTTCCTTCCCGTTTGTTGATTTTGGACGAACCGACCGCTTCTCTCGACCAGGAATCCAAAATGAACGTGGTGGCGTTATTGCAGGCAATGAAACGGAAGGGAACGACGATGATCGGCGTGTTCCATGATGTCGACATCATGGAACAGCTTGCGGATACGGTCCTGGATTTGGGAACCATGCGTCAAACAAATCGATAAATGAGGAGTATGATCATGACAAACGAACAACAATGGGAACTTGAAAATAGCACTAAACAAAGCGACGAAAGGAACGAGATAAAGTCTATGTGGTCTCCCTTGCCATTCGATCTTAAGCGCCCCGTTGTGATTGCTCACCGTGGCTTGCCCGAAATTGCTCTTGAAAACACCAAGCGCTCGTTCGAGCTCGCGATCGAAACGGGAACCGATACCGTCGAAACAGACGTGCATCTTACGGCTGACGGTCATGTTGTTTGTATCCATGACGACAATCTGCTCCGCGTAGCAGGCAGCAACGAACGTATTTGTGATCTGAAGTTAAGTGAGGCACTCGCATTGTTTCCGGCGCTGCTTGAATACCAGACCTTCCTGTCGATGACGGGAAGTATGCCGGTAATGGTCGATACAAAGGACGCGACGCCGGAGACATTCCAGGTGATTGGAAATGTGACAGAACGCGCTGGATTAATGGATCGGATCATCTTCACGGCTTATACCTATGAGCTCGCACACGCGATCCGCAAAAGATTTCCTGACGTTGCCATTTCGATCCATGCCCCTGAGGGGATTGATCCGTTGGACATGGCTGACGAAGTCAAGGCGAGCTGCATTCGTTTGCTGCCAACCGAGTACCTGCCTGAGCACATCGCGCGCATCCATGATCGTGGATATGCCACGATCGCCGTTGCAGCGCCTTTGGCCAGCACGCGCACCTCGACGAATCCCGATGCGCTTCGCGCCATCGCCGGTCTTGGAATCAGCGCTGTCATCACCGATCGATGTGATTGGGCGGTGGAAACCTTCAAGGAACTCGACAACGCATAAACGAGCTTGCTTTGCGGTTTCACATTCGGATTGCAAGCGGCAGTACTCGTCTCACATTCCAATGGAATGACCCGATTTGCAGAGGAGAAGTAAATGGCACTTATTGATTTGCACTGTCATACGAAGATCTCGGACAACTCGTTTACAACCGAGGAAGTCATCCGGTTGGCCTCGAAGGCGGGCGTGACGCATCTGGCGATCACTAACCACGACACGACGATGGGTTTGCTGGAAGCGATGGTGTTGGGGGAGCGCTATGGCGTAGAGATAATCCCCGGCATCGAGATTTCGGCTTACGATTTCAAGCGCGGCCGGCGGGCGCACTTTCTCGGTTTTAACGTCGAACCGGGCCATCCGGCGATCGAGGAGCTGTGCGCGCCATTGCTGGCGTCCCGGCATGAGGCGTGCAGGGTGATGGTCGAGCGTATCCGGGAAGCAGGGTACAACATCGATTGGGAGCAGGTGCAGTTGTATGCCCAAGGTGGAACGGGCGTGTACAAGCAACACATCATGCACGCCTTGATCGACCGCGGCTACACCGACGCCATCTACAGCCCACTGTACAAGTCGCTGTTTGCGCGCGGCGGAGACGGCAAAGAACCAGGCATCGCCTATGTGCCGCTGACTTATGTGGATGCGTTCGACGCGATCCGCACCATTCTCGCCGCGGGAGGTATTCCGGTGCTTGCGCACCCCGGGCAGATGGACAACTACGACGCGGTACCGGAATGGGTGGAAGCCGGACTGATGGGCATCGAGGTGAAGCATCCGGATCATAGCCCGATGGATGAGGCTAGAGCTCGGGCGCTGGCTCATGAGTATGAGTTGATTATGACGGGCGGATCGGATTTCCACGGCTTCTACGGTGATAAGCAGAGTCCGCTGGGGTCGCAGAGTTTAGGAATTCAAAGCGTTGAGGCGATAAAAGAGAAGAAGCGATTTCGCAATAACATGCTGAGCAACAAAAGCATTGCTTCCCGGGTAACAAGGCAATCATCCAACTGAATGGATTGTGCAGCTGGTTGTCCCACATGGAAACCGGACATTGCCTCTAGGGTGATGTCCGGTTTTATCTGGGCAAATACTGAGGAGAAAATGATGACCGAACCCATACATGTTTTACTCGTATCCGATCACGACACCTGTTTGAACGAATTAACCGCGTTTCTGGGAACGCAACCGGATTTTATCGTACACCCTGCAAACATCGGGAAGGAAGCAGAACGGTTGTTGCTGCAGGAGCCGCTCAGTGTTGGGGTTCTTGGCTTCGAATGGGTTCCGCCTTTCTATGCGGGGTTGGAAATGGCGATGGAGCTGCTGGCGGTCAAGCCGATCCGGCTCATTTTGCTAACTTCGATGGACAAGAGGGAGGCGAAGCGAATCCAGGTGGTTTTTCTTGCTCACATCCAAAGCAAAGTTTTTCGTCTCCGTTTGCCTTTCAAATGTGCAGAATAATAAAGCAGAAGACGGATGGCATAATGTCGGTTCACTTCTCAGGAGGGAATCCAAAACCGAGCCAGAGGCAAGAATACGTTTATCTTCATTGATGAAATCTACCTTCTGTTCCAGCACGAATACAGCGCCAACTTTCTGATCACGCTCTGGAAGTGCGTCCGAAAGTATGGCGCTTTTTGTGACGGGGATTACACCAAACGTGGACGGCTATTCAACTAATGAATAGCCTCCTATCCGATTTATGTCTCACACTATAGTTTATTTTTATATTTCTCGCTGAAACGGATACCGTCCTTTTAAGGACGGCGTTTCTACTTGATCTAAATAATTAACAATTTTTATTCTGGAGTTTACATTGCGATAACCATGTGAACTGGTCGCCCAGATACATTGTAGATACCGGCCGGACCGCTACACAGCGAGGAGGATAAGATGCAAAAAAAGGAACACGAGCAGGAGCATTTGATCATCGCTGATTATTTGATCGAAAAAATTACGACCCAAGAGTTGACCGTAGGCCAGAAGCTGCCCTCTCAGCGTCAACTGATTAAAGTATTTCATTCCAATCGCTACTCGGTCAGACGCGCAATCGATCGTCTGGTCAGTCTGGGTTGGGTGAAGTCCATTCATGGCAAAGGCACCTATGTCAAAGAGAAGCCTACCATGATTTCGTCTACCTTTTCCAGGCACTCCCGGTTTACGGATGCTTTGCTCCGGGCCGGTGAACAGCCAAGTGCCTATCTGCTGGATTGGTATTTCGGCGAACCTACGATGACCGAACAGGAAGCTCTGGCATTGACGGAAGCGGACAAGGTGTATCGTCTGGAAATTTTGCGTTTCGCGGGCACGTCGCCGGTGACGGTGGCCACGTCGACGCTTCCGGCAAAGTTCGTTCCCGATATGCATCGATTTCTGCCAAACTTCCGTTCGCTGTACGGTTTACTGAAGGAACAGTACAACTTTACGCCATTGCGCAAGGTTTCGGTTATCGTGGCCAGGCTGCCCTTGCACCGAGACGCCGAATTGCTGGAAATGCCGGAAAACATCCCGATTCTCTGGATTAAAAGTCTCAATCTACACCCCGACGGCCAACCGGCGGAGATGGTCATTTCGCGTTTAAGAGGCGATCGCCAGCAATGTGTCGTCGAAATGGAAACGCTGGAAGACTCGGCCAGCCTCAGCTTGTTGAGCAAGCCTGGAACGCCGTCGGATCAGCCCCATAAGGAGGAAGACGAAAGATGCTGAAGCATTTGAAAGGAACAGGCATGATAGCGCTGGCGTTCATTCTGCTTTTGCTTTCCGCATGTCAGAGCAAGGAAGAGGGAAGCCCTCAGAACAGGACTGCCGAGAACTCGTCACAGCAGTCTAGCGAAGCAGCAAGCGGGGGAGGCCCGGTCGAGATCAAGTTCTGGTTTACGCACGGCGGCAAGCATACCGACACGGCGGACCAACTCATCGAGAAGTTCAACAGTTCGCAAAACGAAGTGAAAGTAGTTGGCAGCTTTGTCGGGGCCAGTTATTCAGAAGGACTGGCGAAAATTCAGGCCGCGGCCGTCGCCAAAAATTTACCGGATGTTGTGCAGATTGAAAACGTCGATACGGGTTCTCTTGCCCGTGCAGGTCTGCTGCAGGACTTGAGCGATTTGATCACGCCGGACAAGCTGAAGGACTTCGTACCAAGCATGCTGGGCGATTCTTATGTAGACGGCAAGCTGTACTCGCTGCCTTTTAAGATCAGCACGAATATCTTGTTCATGAACGCCACGCTGCTGAAGGAGAACGGCCTTGATCCGTCCGGACCAAAAACATGGGACGAGCTGGCCGCTTACGCTCACAAGCTGGCGATTCCGGGAAAACGGTATGGCATTACAACCAATCTGGACGAATACCGCTTCGAGGCCAGTATCAGCGCGGCGGGTGGCACGATGTTGTCGGACGACGGCAAAAAGGCCGCGTTCGATTCGGCCAGCGGCCTTGAGGCACTGAAATTCTGGACCGACCTGCGGCGGGACGGCGTGATGGATTCTCCGGTGGATACGGGGGAAGCCAACAAGTACGCGAAGACAAAGCAAAGCTTCTTGAGCGGGCAAACGGCGATGATTTTGAACAGTACGTCGGATATTGCGGAAATTACAGACGGCGCCAAGCAAGCGGGCTTCGCTTTGCAAGCCGCGCTGTTTCCCAATAAGGACGCAGGCATATCGTTTTCGTCCAATGCCATGGGAGCCAACATCGCCATGATCGCAGGGCTGTCCGAAGAGAAGAAACAAGCGGCCTGGAAGTTTCTGAATTGGCTGGCGGAACCGGAACAAGCAGTGCTGGTCGCCCAGAACTTGGGATATATTCCTGCTACCAATTCGGCATTAAACAGTCAGGACATGAAGACATTGTTCGAGCAAAACCCGGTGTACCGCATAGCCGCAGAGCAAATGGAAGTGGCGGCGGCCCGCCCGATGGAACCGGCTTATAAAGAAATTGCCACCAATCTTCGCACGGAAATCGAAAGGCTAATGCTCGATCCGAAGACGGATCCCGCGAGCGTTATCGCCCAAGTGGCCCAGAAGGCCAACGAGTTGCTGCAAAAACAATGAGTGAACGAAAACGAATGGTAAGGGAGGAGATCAGGTGGCCGAAATCAGATTCATGCACATTCAAAAACAGTTCGAGAACAAAACGGTCATCCCCGATTTAACCATGACCATCCGCGACGGTTCATTCACCGTACTGCTGGGTCCATCCGGCTGCGGAAAGACGACGACGCTGCGGATGATCGCTGGTCTGGAAACACAGGATCGCGGCGAAGTATGGATCGGCGACACTTGCGTGGATCGTGTTAGTCCCGGCGAGCGGGATGTCGCCATGGTGTTTCAAAACTACGCGTTGTATCCGACTATGACGGTACGGGAAAATATCGAATTCGGTCTGGTGAACCGGAAGGTGCCCAAAAAAGAGCGGACGAAGCTTGTGGAGGAAATGGTAGAGACGGTCGGCTTGCAGGATTATTTGCACAAAAATCCGGGCGTACTGTCCGGCGGCCAGCGCCAGCGTGTGGCGCTGGCTCGGGCGATGATCAAGAAGCCGAAAGTGTTCCTGATGGACGAGCCGCTGTCCAATCTGGATGCCAAGCTGCGGATTCAAATGAGAAATGAACTGGTCGAACTGCATCGGCGCCTCGGCACGACGTTCGTGTACGTCACGCATGATCAGAACGAAGCGATGGCGATGGGGGAAGAGATCGTCGTGATGAATAGCGGACAAATTCAGCAGAAGGGGAGTCCGCTGGACATTTATCATGAACCGGCCAATCGGTTTACGGCGCAGTTCATCGGCTCGCCTCCGATGAATCTGGTGGACAGCAGCCGTTTCTCGAATCTGTTCCCCGCCGAACTGCAAGAACGGCTTGCCGGTGCCGCTCATGTCGGGTTTCGGCCGGAAAAGCTGAAGCTGTGGGACAAACGGGAAACATCGGGGCTCGTCGTAAACGGAGTAATCGTATCCGGTCAGACGCTTGGCGCAGAGACCGTCTATGAGCTGCAGACGGAAATCGGTGCCATGTATTGGCGGGACTTTCTGTCTCCGAATCAGCAGGGACCCGTCGCCGATTTCTTCGTCGCTTATTCCGACCTGCATTTCTTCGATGAGCGTGGTCAGCGGATGCCGAGCCCTGAAGGCCGATTCGTTCCGACGAATCAGCCTTCGAGAAAGGGCTGATCGCATGAAAGGAACGCAGGCACGTCCGTATCTCATGATCGCTTTGGCGATCTTCGTATTTAGTTGTTTTTTCATCTATCCCATCTTCTACCTGATCTACTTGAGTTTTATGCAGTGGGATTTGCTCAGTCCGGACAAGCGGTTCGTCGGCTTGCAAAACTATATCGATCTGGCGACAGACCCGCTGTTCGCTCAGGTGTTGAAGAATACGCTGCTCTACACGTTTTTGACGGTAGCCGCTAATATGATCCTGGCGCTCGGATTGGCTCTATGGATGAACAGGGCGGGATGGGTTGCCGGATTTCTGCAAAGCGCGACCTTCAGTCCCTATATTGTGTCGATGGTCTCTGTGTCCGTGCTTTGGATGTGGATGATGGACCCGCAGTACGGACTGCTGAACGGGCTGCTGAGAGCGGTCGGACTGCCGGGGCTGCAGTGGCTCAGTAGTCCGGATACCTCTTTGCTGTCGCTTGTTCTCGTCTCCGTCTGGAAGCAGGTCGGATTTTACGCCCTGATCTTTTTGGCCGGTATGCAGAGCATTCCGAAAGAGCTTTACGAAGCTGCGGCACTCGACAGGACGCCCTTCCACCGATCGTTCCTGAAAATTACGCTGCCGATGCTTTCGCCGACGCTGTTTTTTCTGGTCGTGATCGGCATGATCAACTCATTTCAGGTGTTTGATACGGTATCGATCATGACGGCAGGCGGTCCTGTCAACTCGACCAACATGCTCGTCTATTACATCTATCAGAACGGATTCCAATTTTTCAAAATCGGCTATGCCTCGGCGGCGGGTGTTGTGCTGATGGTCGTGATCGGAATTTTGACCGTGCTTCATTTCAAATTTTTGGAGCGGCGAGTTCATTATAGGTAGGTGACACGAATGAAAACGATAAGGCGATGGCTTGCCGTAGCGCCCACCGTTATGTCGATTGGTTTAGGCGCTTTATTTCTCGTCCCGTTTCTGTGGATGATCTTAACGGCGCTCAAGCCGGCGTCTGAATTACTGACCTTTCCGCCGGCCTGGCTGCCGCGGCAGATCACCTGGGACAATTTTCGCTTGGCGTGGGAATCGGGACCTTTCCTGCGGTATATCGTTAACAGCATCGTCGTAACGGGGAGTATTCTGGTGCTGCAGTTTCTGACGGTTATTCCCGCGGCGTACGCTTTCGCCAGATACCGGTTCCGAGGTAGCCGGCTGCTGTTCGCACTAACGCTCGTAACGTTGATGATTCCCGTGCAGCTGATCTTTTTGCCAGTCTATTTGCTGCTCAGCTCGTGGAATATGGTCGATACGTTATTCGCGCTTATTCTTCCATTCTCATCCAGCGCGCTCGGCGTATTTATGGTCCGTCAGGCGTTCAAGCAGATTCCGGATGAATTAGTGGAGGCGGCCAGATTGGATCACGCGGGGGAATGGCGCATCATTCGTAAAATTATGATTCCGATGGCGATGCCGACGATTTCTGCATTCGGTTTGCTCAGCTTCATTTCGCATTGGAACGAATATTTCTGGCCGCTTGTCATGACCAGTTCGGACGCGGCGCGTACGCTGCCGATCGGTGTGGATCGCATCCGCTCGACAGAAGGGGCGATTAGCTGGAATGTGGTCATGGCAGGCAATCTCATGTTGATGGCACCGATCCTGATCGTGTTCTGGGCAGCTAGGCAGCGGATCATTCGGGCGTTTGTTTATTTCGGGATCAAATGAATGGAGGGTTAGCAATGCAGCAACAGAACAAGAATGACAAACAACTATGGGAACCGTTCTTCGAAGTGTCAGGATTTATCGACGAACGGTCAAGCACATGGGAAACGACGTTTGATGTGCCGGACCATACAGAGGAACTGCTCGTTCAAATTCACATAGAGGGCAGCAGCCGTCTAGCGTTCCAGTGGAACGATCCGATTCGCAGCAGAGGGCACTTCGTTCCCTGGTACGAAGAGGAGTACGGAAAGGAATTTGAAATCGGCATCGCCAGAGACCTTGCGACCCGGGGATTGATTCAAGGACCGGTCGTTTCCGGGAAGTGGAGGCTGCACGTATGGGCTATTCCGCTGGTTGACCGCACCTCATTTTCCTTGAAGGTGTGCCGGCCGAAGCAGCGGGATTCGGTGGCGCTGATCTGGTATCCCGGCGACCTTCATCTTCATTCCAATCATTCCGACGGTCTGCTCAGTCCGGAAGAGCTGAGACGCACGGCCATCGAGCGCGGTTTGAAGTACATGTGCCTCACGGACCATAACACGTTCAGCGCGTTTGCCGACATCGATTACGACTTTGGCCGGAAGGATCAAGACTTTGTCGTCATCCGGGGAATGGAGCTGACGACGAACCGGGGTCATGCCAACGCGATCGGCTTGTCCTGCTGCATGGATTGGCGCGTCGACGGCAGTAGTCGAACGTTCCAAGATGCAGCGTCGGATGCGAAGAAGCAGGAAGCTTTGTTTTCCGTCAACCATCCGTACTCCGCTTATTCGAACCAGTGCCAGTGGCAGGAATGGGACATCGATTGGTCGCTGGTTGCTGGCTTTGAAGTGTGGAATGGACTGGAGGAAATGTCCGACAACGAACAGGCGCTGCAGCGGTGGGACGAGCTACTGAACCAGGGTGTGAGCATAGCCGGGATCGGCGGCAGCGACTTTCATCGCGAGAAATCGGACACGTATCGTCTGGGTTATCCGACGACCTATATTTTGGCCGCACAGCTGTCAGAAGCGGATTTGCTGAAGGGACTTAAGGAAGGAAGAGTCATCGTCTCCCGGGGAGAGCCGGTAGAGGCAAGTGTTATCTGTGAAGGCCGCGTCTATGTCGTCGGGGACCGCATTCCGTTGAGGGAGTCATCAGGCGTCGAATTGCAAATCACCTCCCAGTTTACGGTTGAACACGAGGTGCACGTCGTTAAGAACGGCAAGGCGGAGGTGACCGGGAACATGAAGGGCAGTGGATCCATCCGCCTCCGCGTGCCGGTGGAGCCGGGGGATTGGCTGCGCATTGAATTTAGGGACGAACGTGGCGGTCTGCTGGCGTTTACGAATCCATTCCGGTTCGAGCAGGCGAAAGCGGGGTGGACGCTATGATAGAACGGGTAAGAAGAACACGTATCCTGATCGAAGGCGATCCGGCGCTGATGGAGCGAATGGCTGCCGATATCGAGGGGAAATATGCAGTGAGCATCGTGAAAGCGCCGGAGAAAAGTCTGGTGATGTGCAAAGCGAGAGATTCGGTGTCCGGCCAGCCGTTTTATTTTACGGAGGTGCTGACGACGGAATGTACGGTCTCGGTGGAAGGCACGATCGGATTCGGCATTCTGATGGGCAACCGCCCCGATCAAGCGTTCCAACTCGCCGTTATCGATGCTGCTGTTAAGCTGCGGCTCGCAGAGACGGCGAATTGGCAGCATCTGCTGCTGACCGAGGAGAACGTGATTCGGCAAAAGCAGTTGCGGGAATGGCAACTGGTCCAACAGACGAAAGTTCAATTTGAAACGATGGAGGAAGCGTATGGCAACGAATAAAACAGCTGTGTTCGATCGTGTACACGACGCGGGGGGGCTGTTCCGCGAGCTGCTGCAGGCATTTGCCCGTCCGGGGGATGTCCGTACGATCGCCGCGCAAGCCGGCAAGGTCGAAGCGTCGGATGCTTCCGTCCGCATGGTACGGGCTTTGGCGTACTCCCTTCTCGACGGCGAGGTTCGATTTAGCGTCCAACTGCCGCAGGCGGACGGTTTGGCGCATGACATTCAAACCTACACATTGGCCAGACAGAGCGAACCGGACCAGGCTGACTATATATTCGCCGACGGACGCACCGACGTCGCGGCGTGGAGCGAGACGATACGAACGGGGTCTTTGGCAGCGCCGGAACGAAGCGGCACGGTTGTTCTGGAGGTGGACGAGCTGACGGAAGAAATTCCGGCGTCCGGCAGAGGTCTTGTCCTTTTGCGGTTATCCGGTCCGGGCATTGAGACGGAGAAGCGGATCGGGGTCGGCGGATTGACGGCATTCTGGCTGCGTACACGCGAACGGTGGAATGCGGAGTATCCGATGGGTGCGGATATCGTGCTGTTCACCCGTTCCGGTCAAATCATCGGTTTACCGCGAACAACCAAGGTGGAAGGGGCGTAATATAATGGCATATGTAGCAGTAACGGGGGGACAGGAAGCGATCGTGCAGGCGGATCGGCTTAGCCGGTATTATCGGCTGAAGGAAGCCGAACCGCTTCTGGCGACGGAAGCGATCCAGACGCAGATGCGCTCGCTTGTCGATCGCATTATGGGCGAGGCGGGGTTATACGAGCCGCGCTTGGCTGCCCTGGCCTTGAAGCAGGCGGAAGGAGATCCCAGCGAAGCGGTATTTCTGCTGCGCGCCTATCGGTCCACCTTGCAGCGCAATCACTACTCCCGCTGTCTGGATATGGACGCGATGCGGCTGGTGCGCAGAATATCGTCTTCCTTTCGCGATTTGCCTGGCGGGCAATTACTTGGTCCTACCCGGGATTATACGCACCGGTTGCTCGATTTTTCGCTTTACGAGGAAGGCGAACGCGAGCGGGAAGCGTTCTTGCGGGAATGTGCGCCGAACCCGGCACTGGATGAGGAGCAGCATGCGACGGTCTCCAAGGCGGTCGAACTGCTGAAGCAGCAGGGCCTGGTGAAGTCGGCTGACCGGGAGGCCGAGGAAGAGCCGTTCGATGTGACCCGGCAGGGGCTGACCTTTCCCGCACCGCGATCGGCCAAATTGCAGACGCTGGCCCGTGGGGAGACCGGGGCGATGAATGCGCTGGCCTATAGCAGCATGCGCGGCTACGGCCAAGTTCATGGTTTGCTGGCCGAACTGCGCGTCGGCTACGTTCCTGTGTTGATAGACGACCCGTATGGCGACGGCGTGGAGGACGAGCCCTATTACATCGGAGAGATGCTCGTGACCGAGACGGATTTGATCAACGAGCTGAAGAAGGATGAACGAACCGGCGAGCCTTATTTGGAGATGGGCTACGGGCTGGTCGTCGGTCAAAACGAATTGAAAGTGATCGCGATGGCTGTGCTGGAACGAAGCCTGGATACGAAAGGGAGCTCGCCGGCGCAGGACGAAGAGTTCGTGCTCACGCATATTGACTGCGTGGAAGCGAGCGGGTATGTCTCTCACTTGAAGCTCCCCCACTATGTTACGTTTCAGTCCTCACTGGATCTTCTGCAGAAAGCGGCGGTTCACAGGAACGATTCCATCAGCGAAGGGGAGGAACCGGAAGATGACTGTCAATAAAGATGCCCATACAACAGCGGCAAGGTTCGATACGCCGGCCTACAATTACGCCTTTCTCGACGAAGGCAGCAAGCGGGAAATCCGCCGCTCGTTGCTCAAGGCCGTCGCCATCCCGGGTTATCAGGTGCCGTTCGGCTCGCGGGAGATGCCGGTCGGCCGGGGATGGGGCACGGGCGGCTTGCAAATTACGCTCTCGCTGATTGGTTCGGGCGATGTGGTCAAAGTGATCGACCAGGGCAACGACGACAGCGTCAACGCTGTCAGCATTCGGAATCTGATCCGCAGTACCAGTGCGGTGGCGACAACGGAGGATACGAGACGGGCGACGATCGTGCAATCGCGTCACCGCATTCCGGAAGAGCGCCTCGCGGGCGAGCAAATTTTGGTGCTGCAGGTTCCGGGGCCCGAGCCGCTGCGCGAGGTGGAACCGAGCGAGCAGGTCACGCAGCGCCAGCATGCGGAGATGGATTACAGCTCCATGTGGCTGACGTTGTATGAAAGTGTAGTGAAGTGGGATTTCATCAATAGGGGCAGCAACTATCCCGTTATCGTGCATGAGCGGTATATGATGGCCCCGACGCCGATCCCGCGCTGGGATAACGGCAAGCTGCACCGGGCTGATCATTTGACGCTGTTCGGAGCCGGCCGGGAAAAGAAGATTTATGCCGTTCCCCCATACACAAGCGTCGTGTCACTGCAGTTCGACGACTACGCCTTCGAGCCGGAAAGCTTCCAAGGCCACGCCTGCCGGCACTGCGGCAGCACGGATTCTTATATGGACATGTCGGTCGACGAAGTGAGCGGAGAAGCCCGTTATCAGTGCTCGGATACCTCTTATTGCCACAAAAGAAGCGAGGAAAGGAAGCTGCGCATTCATGGACAAAACTCTTGAACTTGCATTGGCGGACAAGCTTAATCCTACGGGGACGGAGGTTCCGCTGCTCCGGGTAACGGGCTTAACCAAAACATACGGATCGATTACGGCATGCGACAACTTGAATTTCGAGCTGTATCCGGGAGAAATTCTGGGCGTGGTGGGCGAAAGCGGCTCCGGCAAAAGCACGATGATGCGCTGCCTCTATTTCAACGAATCTGCCTCCGCCGGCGCCATGTACATTTCATCATATCAGGACGGACAAACGAATCTGTTCGATGTGTCCTCCCAGCAAAAAAGGTACATTCGCAACCGCGTCATGGGACTCGTTTATCAAAATCCGCATTTGGGTTTGCGGATGTCGTTCTCGAGCAGCGGCAACATTGCGGAAAAGCTGCTCGATGCCGGACAATTCCATGTTGGGAGCATCCGCAAGCGGGCGGCGGAGCTGCTGGATCGCGTCGAGATACCGTTAAGCCGGATGGACGAGGCCCCTGCGTTGTTCAGCGGAGGGATGCAGCAGCGGGTGCAAATCTCAAAGGCGCTGGCGAACAATCCGCCGCTGCTGCTGCTGGACGAGGTTACGACAGGGCTCGATCTGTCCGTACAAGCGCGGGTTCTCGATCTGATTCGAAGTCTGAAAAGCGAACTGAACGTCGCAATGGTCGTCGTCTCGCACGATCTCGGCGTTATCCGCATGCTGGCCGACCGAACCATGGTGCTCCGCTCGGGCAAGATTGTGGAGTCCGGGCTAACCGATCAAATATTGGAGGACCCGCAGCATCCGTATACGCAACTGCTGGTTCATTCGCTGTTATAAACGAAAGGAGAACTGCCGGTGATAGTCGATGTACAAAAAATGTCTAAGACGTTTGAACTGCATATTTCTCAAGGGGTGCGCGTATTCCCGATCAAGGACCTTTCCTTTCAAATCGACGAAGGCCGCTTTCTCGGCATTGCGGGTCCAAGCGGCGCGGGCAAATCGACGATTTTGAAGTGCATATACAGAACGTATTTACCCTCAGCGGGGCATATCTGGTATGACTCCCGCGCTTTCGGCCGCATCGATCTCGCCACGGCAACGGAGAGGCAAATCGTGCGGCTCAGGCAAACGGAAATCAGCTACGTGTCGCAATTTCTGAGAGTGATTCCGCGCGTTTCGACGCTCGACATCGTCATGGAGCGTTTGCTCTCAAATGGAATGCCTGCTGAGCAAGCCGAGGAGGAAGCCAAGCAAATGCTTGAACGACTGCGCATTCCGAGCAACTTATGGAAGGCGTATCCGGCCACGTTCAGCGGCGGCGAGCAGCAGCGGGTTAATCTGGCCAGAGCGTTCGTCATGCCGCCGCGGCTGCTGATTCTGGATGAGCCGACGGCTTCGCTGGACGGGGAAGCGACTGCTGTTGTCCTGGAAATGATGGAAGAATTGAAGCGGCAAGGCGTCACGATGATCGGCATTTTCCACGATCGGGAAGTGATGCGGACCATTTCGGATCGGGTGCTGGATTTGACCGCAACGGAAGGGCAGGCGGCTTTGGTATGCAAATAGAATGCGGGGCCGCGAGTGGCCGTTGGAAAATCGTGAATGGCCGCATCGTTACGCCTAACGGTATCTTGGACGGTGAGGTGACCATCGAAGACGGTGTCATCGTTCGCGTCGGCAGCGGACAGGACGGGAGCGGAACGCCTTGCCGGACAGTTGATGCCGCAGGCATGTGGGTGCTCCCCGGTCTGATCGATTCACACAGCGACGCGATCGAGAAGGAACTGTACCCACGGAAGGCGTCCGCTCTGCCGCTGGACATTGCCTTTTACGAACTGGAACGGAAGCTGGCCGCTCAAGGTATTACCACCATGTATCACTCCTTCAGCATGTGGGGAGAGGATGCCGGAGAAGAGGCACGTAAGAACGACAACGTCATACGGTTCATACGTACGTTCCGGCAGTTGCAGCGGGAGCGCTGTATGATTCGCCACAAGTTTCACATGCGCCTGGAGATGGTCAATCTAGGTGCGATACCCGTGATTGAGGAGCTGCTGAGCCAAGGGGAGATCGACCTGCTGTCCTTTATGGACCATACCCCCGGCCAAGGGCAATTCCGCAATGAGGACATCCAGCTTCAATACATTATGAGTTCGGAACAAAAGTCGGAGGCAGAAGCGCGCGAAGCGCTGGACATTCGTAGGCGGCAGCGGAAGGCAAGCGATGACGTGTTGACCGGGCTGGCGCACCGGGCGAACAGCCGCGGCGTCCGCCTGGCTTCCCACGATGACGAGAGCCTTGACAAGTTGGATCGGGCTGTAGGATGGGGCGCTGCAATCAGCGAATTTCCCATTGATTTGCAGGTGGCGCTGGAAGCAAGACGGCGTGGCATCTATGTAACCATGGGCGCGCCGAATGTGCTGCTCGGCCGTTCGCATAGCGGAAACCTGTCCGCGCTTGAGGCGGTCCGGGAGGGAGCGGTAGATATTTTATGCTCCGACTACTATCCGCCGTCCTTGATTCAAGCGGTGTTCGCGCTGTTTCATGCCGGATACGAGTTGTCCTATAGCGTAAATATGGCGTCACTGCATCCGGCGCGTGCACTGGGTCTGGATGGAAAGATCGGTTCGATCGAAGAGGGCAAGGTCGCCGACCTTTTGCTCGTACGGGAATATGGGAATAGGCCTTTTATCCATACCACAATCGTAGATGGAAGTGTTGTCTGTAACATGAACGAAAGGCCGATGATAGTCGGCTGATTCAGATTATATCCAAATAGGAGGAGGTGAACATCTATGGACGTTGTAGATTTGCACTGTCATACCAAAATCTCGGATAACTCCTTCACAACCGAGGAAGTCATTCGGCTCGCTAGGGAAGCGGGCGTGACGCATCTGGCGATCACGAACCACGACACGACGATGGGTTTGCGAGAAGCGATTGCACTGGGCGAGCAGCACGGAGTTGAGGTTATTCCCGGCATCGAAATATCGGCTTACGATTACAAACGCGGGAGACGCGCACATTTTCTTGGCTTCTATGTAGAGCCGGATCATCCGGCGATCGAGGAGCTGTGCGCGCCGCTGAGGGCGGCCCGGCATGAGGCGTGTCGGGAGATGGTGGAACGCATTCGCGAAGCGGGGTACGACATCGATTGGGAGCAGGTGCAGTCGTATGCAGAAGGTGGGACGGGTGTGTACAAGCAGCACATTATGCATGCCCTGATCGACCGTGGCTACACCGACGCGATCTACAGCCCGCTGTACAAGACACTGTTTGCACGTGGTGGCGACGGTAAGGAGACTGGTATCGCTTATGTGCCGCTAACCTATGTGGATGCGTTCGATGCGATTCGCACGATCCTTGCCGCCGGTGGCATCCCGGTGCTGGCGCATCCGGGGCAGATGGACAACTACGACGCGGTGCCGGAATGGGCGGAGGCCGGACTAATGGGCATCGAGGTTAAACATCCGGATCACAGCGCGATGGATGAAGCGAGAGCCCGGAGTCTGGCGCATGAGTACGAGCTGATCATGACGGGCGGGTCGGACTTCCATGGTTTTTATGGGGACAAGCCGAGTCTGCTTGGTTCACAAAGTCTCGGCTTCGACAGCGTAAAGGCACTACAAGAGAAAAAGGGCTTTTGCAAATAAGGGACTTATTCGTGGGGTATTTTGGAGACCACTTCGAAATCTGCGGATGTTAACCAGAGATCGTTAAACGTCGCTTCATTTGACTTGCTGACGGACACTACCAACAAGGTAGTGTCCGTTGTTATTTTTCAACATCCTATTAACTAAGTTAATGCATTCTATACTTAATTCTTATAAGTTTTCATAAATTAGTAACTCAACTTTCGCCGCTCAAATTTTTAAACAAACCCTTGATATAGCTGGGTAAACTAGAGATTCTATCCTGTAGTTGAAAATACAGACATTTTGTTCTTCTTTGTTTTTGCTTCGGACATTCCGAGGAATAAGAGAAAAAAGAGCCCCCCGAACGTCCGATCATCATTCGCTTGACGACGTTCGTATTCCATCGCTAAATATCGTCTGAACACAATGGTCGTATGGCTAATGAGTTGATCACAGCGCATCTACGACATACGCTGGAGTATGGAGACCTTGTACTAGTGCTATACGTTATACAAGCTTATGTTTGTT